>DASSQK010000227.1:0-11211 GCA_035702555.1 Gaiellaceae bacterium
TGCGGCGGGCGGCTCCAGTCGAGCTCGCGGTCCTCCGGGCGGATCTTCTCGGCGTAGGTCGCGCCCTCCGACGGCTGCGGCCGCAGCGTCGGCTCGGGGAGCGCCTCCTCCAGCAGCTCGGCGGCGAGCTCCCCCGCCCGCGCCGAGACCGTGCCGAAGTCGTCCTCGGGCCCGAGCGGGAACGCGCGCTGCGCCGCGATCGGCCCGGCGTCGAGCTCGCGCACGAGCTCGATGATCGTCACGCCCGTCTCCTCGTCGCCGGCCATCAGCGCCCGCTCGATCGGCGCCGCGCCGCGCCAGCGCGGGAGCAGCGACGGATGGACGTTCAGCCAGAGCGCCCGCTCGAGCACGGGCTCCGGGATGAGCACGCCGTAGGCCGCGGCGACGACCGTGTCGACCTCGGGATCGAAGCCGTCCAGCCGCTCGGGCTGCCGTACCTCGATGCCGAGACGCCCGGCGGTCTCCTTGGCGGGCGGCGGGGCGAGCTTCCGACCGCGGCCGCGCGGCCGGTCGGGCCGGGTCAGCAGGTACGCGACGTCGTGCTTGCCGGCGAGCCGCTCGAGCACGTTCGCGCCCAGCGGAGCCGTCGCGGCGACGGCGAGCCTCACTCGCGGACGAGGACGGACTGCGGCCGCAGCGTGCCGAGCGCCTCGCGCCGCGCCTCCGCGGTCGTGCGATCCAGGATCAGCACGCCGTCGAGGTGGTCGAGCTCGTGCTGGACGATCCGCGCCGGAAGCTCCTCGAGCTCGAGCCGCACGTCGTTCCCGTTCAGGTCCTTGCCCTCGACCGTCAGCGAGACGTGCCGCTCGACGGGGATCACCACGCCCTGGAGCGAGAGGCAGCCCTCGGTGTCGCTCTCGCGCTCGTCCGAGGTCGCCGTGAAGGTCGGGTTGACGAGCACGACGGGCTCCTCCTCCAGGTCTGGCAGGAACGCGAACACGCGGCGCAGCACGCCGATCTGCGTCGCCGCGAGGCCGAGGCCGTTCGCCTCGCGCAGCAGGTGCGTCAGCCGCTCGGCGAGCTTCTCGAGGTCGCCGTCGAACTCCTCGACCTCCCGCGCGCGCATCCGCAGCACCGGGTCGGGGTACTGGCGGATCTGCGCGAGCGCGACGCGGCGCCGCGCCTCGGCCTCGGGGTCGAGCTTCTGGGTCCGTACCTCGCCGGTCTCGTCCGCCACGCTCGGATTCTATGAGGCGTCAGAGGCTCTGCGGGTCGACGTCGACGACCGCCGTCACGCCCGCCCGGCGCATGGCGGGCGCTGCTGCCGCGAGCAGCTGCGCCGCACGGGCCGCAACCCTCCGAGGCTCGGCCGTCTTGGCCACGAGCTGCGCCCGATGCCGGCCGCGCAGCCGCAGCAGGGGCGCCGGCCCGAGCGGCTCGTCGCCGAGGCCGGCCTTCAGCTCCTCGAGCAGCGCCGCTGGCCCGCGTTCGTCCGGCCCGGCCGCGACGACGCGGACGAGGTGCCGGAAGGGTGGGTAGCCGAGCTCGCGGCGCCGGGCCAGCTCGTCGGCGAGGAAGCGCGGCACGTCGTGGTTCGCGGCGAGCGCGAGCGGCCGCGCGTCGGGTTGGAAGGTCTGGACGAGCACGCGGCCGGGCGCGTCGCGACCGCTGCGGCCGGCCAGCTGGGTGACGAGCTGGAAGGTCCGCTCCTCCGCGCGGAAGTCAGGGAGCCCGAGCCCCGTGTCGGCGTCGACGACCGCGGCCAGCGAGACTCCTGCGAAATGGTGGCCCTTGGCGACCATCTGCGTCCCGAGCAGGACGGCGCGGTCGGCGTCGCGGAACCGCTGCAGTGCGGCGGCGAGCCCCTCGGGGTGGGAGGCGGTGTCGGCGTCGAGCCGGATCAGGTCGAGCTCGGGCACCTTCGCCGCCAGCTCGCGCTCGAGCCGCTGCGTCCCCGCGCCGATCCGCGCGAGCTCGACCGAGCGGCAGGCGGGGCACTCCTCCGGGCGCGGCTCCACGTGGCCGCAGTGGTGGCAGTGCAGCCGCTCGTCCCGGTGCAGCACGAGCGCGACGTCGCACTGGGGGCAGCGGAAGGTCGTGCCGCAGGCGCGGCAGTGCAGCGCGGGCGCGAGGCCGCGGCGGTTGAGCAGCAGGATCGCCTTGCCGCCGCCCTCGGCCAGCTTCCCGAGCTCGGCGAGCAGCGGCGCCGAGAGCGGGTAGCCCGCCTCGCGGCGCAGGTCGACCACGCGCACCGGCGGCAGCTTCGCGCCGAGCCGAGCGCCGAGCTCGAGCCGCTCCAGCCGCTCCCAGCTCTCCGGCCGGGGCGTCGCGCTGCCGTAGAGGGCCACGGCGCCCTCGAGCGCGGCGCGCTTGGCGGCGACCGTGCGCGCGTCGTAGCGCGGGTCGGACTCCTGCTTGTACGACGGGTCGTGCTCCTCGTCGACGCAGATCAGGCCGACGCCGTGCATCGGCGCGAAGATCGCCGACCGGGCGCCGACGACCACGCGCGCCTCGCCGCTCGCGATCCGCTCGCGCTCGTCGCGCCGCTCCGCGTCGGTGAGGCCGGAGTGGAGGATCGCGACCGCCGCGCCGAAACGCGCGCGGAAGCGGCCCACCGTCTGTGGCGCCAGCGCGATCTCCGGGACGAGCACGATCGTGCCGAGGCCGCGCTCGAGCGTGGCGCCCGCACCACGGAGGTACACCTCGGTCTTGCCGCTCCCGGTCGCGCCGTAGAGAAGGAAGTGTCCGCCGCCCCCGTCCAGGGCAGCCGTGACGCGCCGCAACACCGTCTCCTGCGCCTCGCTCAGGCGCTGCGGGGGCGCCTCGCCGGCGAGCGACTGCCGTTCCGCGGGGGGCGCCTGCTCCTTGCGCCTCGCCCGCCGCACCGGCGCGACGAGCTCGAGCGCCCGCGCCGTGGTCGATCCGTAGTACTCGGCCAGCCAGACCGCGAGGTCGACCAGCGTCGGCGGCAGCTCGTGCACGACCTTCTCGACCGGCCGCACGTCCACGCCGGCCGGCGCCGCGTCGACGACGTCCACGACGACCCCCCGGGCCCGCACCCGGCCGAACGGCACCGAGACGACGGCGCCCTTGCCCGCTCCGTCCGGGAGCTCGTAGGTGAACTCGCGCCCGCCGAGCGCGCGCGTGGTGACGAGCGGGACTACGGTGCCGAGACGCACACGGGCAACGCTAGACGCCGGCCGCGACGAGCACGAAGTCCGTCGCGAACCCGAGCGTCAGCCCGAGCAGCAGCCCCCACGCCGTGACGGTCTTCGTCGAGAAGAGCCGGCAGACGTTCAGCAGCTCCATCACGACGTAGAGGATCGAGCCCGCGGCGAGCGACAGGAACAGGATCGAGACGCCGGTCGACGTCCAGGCCTGCCCGACCATCGTGCCGAAGAAGGTCGGAAAGCCGCCGATCACGCCCAGCAGCCCGAGAAAGCGCCAGCTCGGCCGTTCGGCGTCGCCGGTCAGCGGCGCGACGATTCCGAAGCCCTCCGTCGCGTTGTGGAGGCCGAAGCCGATCACCAGCACGTAGGCGAGGCTGAGGTTGTCGAGCGCCGCCGCCTGGCCGATCGCCAGCCCCTCGGAGAAGTTGTGCAGGCCGATCCCGGTCGCGATGAAGAGCGCGAGCCAGCGCGCGGGCGTGAGCCCGACGAAGTGCGAGCGCTCGAGCTCGGTCGCCGAGGCGGCCCCCGGGCCGAGGAACGCCTTCCGGCGGCGCGCCTTCATCCACGAGTCGTAGTAGACGAGGCTGAGCAGGCCGACCGCGAAGCCGCCGAACGCGAGCGCCGCGTACCCGCTGAACTGGCCCCAGTCGCGGGCGTTGAGCGCGTTCTCGACCGGCTCGATCGCCTCGACCAGCACATCCCAGAGCAGGAACAGCAAGATCCCCGTCGCCGTCGCGCTGAGGAAGACCTTGAAGCTCTGGCCCACGTCGTGCAGGCGACCCATCGGCAGGCCGATGAAGATCGTTAGGCCCGCGATCAGGCCAAGCAGCAGGATGTGCCCTGTGGACAACTCGATCGCACCGTAGCAGAGGGTGTAAGGAGGCCCTTACAAGAACCCGCGAGTAGCATTCCGCCCGTGGCGCAGGGACATTCGGTCGACGAGTACCTGGAGACGATCTACTTCCTCGCCTTCCCGATCGGCGAGTACCGCCCGCAGCGCACCGGCTCGCCCACGCTGGCCTCGCGTGTGGCGGAGATGCTCGGCGTCTCGCGCGCGTCGGCCGGCGAGATGCTGAAGCGGCTCGAGGCGGAGGGCCTCGTCGAGCGCGGCGAGCGGAAGGAGGCGATCCTGACCGCGGCCGGGCGCGAGCGCGCCGAGCACGTCGTGCGCAAGCACCGGATCGTCGAGCGGCTGCTGACGGACTTCATGGGCTACACCCCGGCCGAGGCGCACGTCCACGCCGACGAGATCGGCGAGAGCTTCAGCGACGACATGATCGAGCGCGTCAGCGAGAAGCTGGGCCATCCCGACCGCTGCCCGCACGGGTGGCCCGTCGACACCGACTTCGAGCAGGCCGAGAACCGGGAGCTCGCGCCCCTGGCCGACCTGGGGCCGGGCTCGCGGGCCGAGATCGTGCGCCTGGCCGAGCACGACGGCGAGCTGCTGCACTGGTTCTACGACCAGGGCTTCGTCCCGGGCGCAGAGGTCGAGGTGCGCGAGGCGCAGCCGGCCGCCGAGCAGCTGACCGTCCGCCTCGACGGCCACGAGCAGACAATCGCCGAGAAGGCCGCCGCGGGCCTGTTCGTCCGCCCGGCCGCCTAGCCGTCCGCGTCGATCGTGCAGCCCTCGCCGGGGGTGAGTCGCACCGTCGCCTCGATGCGCCGGCCGGCGGTCGCCTCGATCTCGTGGCTGCACCGGTCGGTCGGCGGGTCGAGCCGGCTGCAGTTGCCGTCACACGGCCGCTGGAAGCTGACGAGGCGGTACGTGCCCGGATCGAGGTGGATCGTCGCGCGCGGGATGCGCTCGCCGCTCAGCCGGAGCTCGTGCACGGAATCGCCGTCCCGTTCGACGCGTACGTACGAGTACGAGCCCTCGACGTAGAGGCCGCCGCCCACCCACTGCTGCCGCACGTGCAGCGTGGCGGGGTCCGCCGAGCGAGGCGAAGGCTCCGAGCCTCCGCAGCCGGCGGCGAGCGATACCGCGAAGAGCGCGGCCGCGAACGCTGCGATTCCCGTCCAGTCCGTCACCGTGCCGGTTATACGCCGCCGCCCGGCCACTTCGGCACGTCCCACCCCGGCCAAGTAACAGACTGTTACTTGAGTTTGAAGCGGGTTCGCGTCCCGGAGACGTGCGCGATGAACGCATCGGGATGGTGGACTCGGAGGGCGACGTCGAGCAGAACTTCACCGGTCGAGACGCTCCGCGGCCGGCTGCGTGCACGGAGAACGTACTGCCGCACCTGCTCATAGCTCGGGCGACGAACTCCCTGCTCTTCGGCCCTTTCTCCGATCATGCGACAGATGTCGGCAGCCCGGTCCGGCCGGTCGGCGAGGCGGTCGATCTCGTCGACGAGCCGCGGTGGGAGCCGAGGCGCGAAGAATCCCATCGCACGAACCGTGCCGACGAAAGCGTCACGTGTCAGTCACGGCTCCGCGCCGAAACCGTGTCCTAGTAACAGTCTGTTACTTGGGTCAGGCGGTGGCGGGGGCGGCCACGCCCGCGGCTGCTCGGAGCGCGTCCGCCTTGTCGGTGCGCTCCCAGGTGAAGTCGTGGTCGCCACGCCCGAAGTGGCCGTACGCGGCGGTCTTCGCGTAGATCGGGCGGCGCAGGTCGAGGTCGCGCAGGATCGCGGCCGGGCGCAGGTCGAAGTGCTCCCGGATCAGCCCTTCGATCCGCGGCACCTCGACGTGCTCGGTGCCGAACGTCCGCACGGCGACGGAGACCGGGTGCGCGACGCCGATCGCGTACGCGACGTTCACCTCGCAACGGTCGGCGAGCCCGGCGCCGACCACGTTCTTCGCGACATAGCGCGCGGCGTAGGCGGCCGAGCGGTCGACCTTCGTCGGATCCTTGCCCGAGAAGGCGCCACCGCCGTGCCGGGCCATCCCCCCGTACGTGTCGACGATGATCTTGCGGCCGGTGAGCCCGGTGTCGCCCATCGGCCCGCCGATCACGAACTTGCCGGTCGGGTTGACGTAGACGAAGTCGCGGTCGTGTAGGCGCCGCTCCTCGTACAGATCGGGCGGGAGAATCGGGTGCAGCACGCGCTCGACCAGATCCGGCTTGATCAGCGTCTGCGCGTCGCAGCCGTCGGCGTGCTGCGTCGAGACGAGGATTCGCTCGATCTCGACCGGCGTCTGGCGCCCCTCCTCGTCGACCTCGTAGCGCACCGTCACCTGGGCCTTGCCGTCGGGCCGCAGGTAGGGCAGGTCGCCGGCCTTGCGCACCTCCGCGAGCCGCTTGCAGATCTTGTGCGCGAGCATGATCGGCAGCGGCATCAGCTCCGGCGTCTCGTTCGACGCGTAGCCGAACATCATCCCCTGGTCGCCCGCGCCGACCCGGTCGAGCGGGTCGTCGTCCGCCGGGTCGTGCTGCGTCTCGTACGACGCCTCGACGCCCTGCGCGATGTCGGGCGACTGCTCGTCCAGCGCGACCACGACGCCGCAGGTGTGCGCGTCGAAGCCCCACTCCGAGTGCGTGTAGCCGATCTCCGCGATCTTCTTGCGCACGAGCGCCGGGATGTCGACGTACGTCTCGGTCGTGATCTCGCCGGCGACGACGACGAGGCCGGTCGTGATCAGCGTCTCGCAGGCGACGCGCGCGTTCTCGGGGTCGTCGGAGAGCACGGCGTCGAGCACCGCGTCGGAGACCTGGTCCGCGACCTTGTCCGGGTGGCCCTCGGTGACCGACTCGGAGGTGAAGAGGTACTCGCGTGCCGCCATTCCGGCGGGCAAGGCTACTTGATCTCGAGGAACGCGTCGAAGCTCTGCCCGCCGGAGCCGCCCTCCGACCAGGCGAGGAACGAGCGCAGCGGGCGCAGGTTGTCCGCCACGTGGGGCGGCAGACTCCCACCGCCGAGGCTCGCGAGGCCCTCCACCAGCGGCAGCAGGTTCTTGACGTCGACGTACGTCACGCTGCCGGTCGAGTCGGGCATCCCGGCCGCGTCCTTGGCCTCCTTGAAGTCCGCGCTGTCGGGAAGGCTCGAGCCGGAGCCGTAGTCGCCGATGCCGTTGGCGCCCGTGGTGACGACGATCTTGCCGCCGTCCGCGCTGCCGTAGCGGATCGAGATCCGGCCGAGATCGAGCGTCTTCACCTCACGCCCGTCCTGGGTGCCCGACGTGACGTGGCCGCCGTAGCCCGCGGCGAGGTGCTCGGCGAGCTTGTCCAGCGTCGCGAGCGACGCGCCCGAGTCCTTCGGGTCGAGCACGAGGGTGAACTCCGGGATCAGCGCCGAGGGCCGGACGTAGAAGGCGACCTCCCCGCCGAGCAGCCCGGCCAGCTCGTCCGGGGTGACGCCGAGCTCCGTCTTCAGCGCCTCGAGCACCCGGCCGAACTGCGGGCTCGAGCGGAGCTTGTCGAGCTGATCCGTCGTCCCCTGGCCGAGGAAGTCGAGCAGCGCGAAGGCATCGGCCGGAACGCCGTCGACCAGCTTCGCCTCTCCGCCGCCGGCCGGGCCGCCGCTCGTGGTGCCCTTGATGCGGATGCCGTCGCTCTCCGCGTTCACGGAGGCGGCGGCGTAGTCGAGCGAGTCGAGCCCGAACGACGAGGTGTCGAGCCCCGAGCCGCTCCCGGCCGCGCGGCTCTTCATCGCCACGGCCAGCCGCTTCCCGTCGACGTACGCCTTCGCGAGAGTGTCGCCCGGCAGCTTGTCCATCGCCTGGCCGAAGAGATCCGCGTCGGAGAGCGCCGTGCCGGAGTCGCCCTTCAGCACGCGCGTGAACATGTCAGCGCTGTCGGCGACGCCCCACCAGCCGTCGCCGAGGTCGCGCGTGACTGCGGTCCTGCTCGAGTCGTTCGCGTTCAGCTTGTCGACCAGCGCCTTGAACTTCGCCGGGTCGTCGGGCTTGGTCAGGCCGACCACGTCACTCGCGTCGGCCCCTGCCACCGCGACGTCGAACTCGGACCCGAGCGCGGGCTGGACGTCACGCTGCCAGTCGAGATCCTGCTTCGTGAGCGACCGCTCGATCTTCGCAATCGCGTCGTCCCGCCCGGGGAACTTCTTCGAGAGGTCGTCGACCTGCTGCCACTGGCCGGACTGGAAGTCGCTGTCGATCGAGACGAACGCGAGCACGTCCGCGCGCACCAGCGAGGCCCCGGCCGGCTTCGACCCACCGGTCGCCGACGTGGGGTCGCCGCCACCGCAGCCCGCGACGAGGAAGGCGAGCACGACGAGAGGCAGCAGGTAGGCGCGGCGCATGGTTACTCCCGGGTTGGTTGGCGGCCCATCAAATTCCCAGCTAACTCGTACAAATCCTGCCCGTCAAGCACCTGACAGACCCCTTCCGTGATGGGCAGCTCGACCCCCACGCGGTGCGAGAGCTCGCGCAGCACCGGCGCCGTCGTGAGGCCCTCCACGGTACCGATCTGCGCGGCGGCCTCGTCCGGGGACGCGCCCTGCGCGATCAGCTCGCCCGCGTGGCGGTTGCGGCCGAGCCGGCTCCAGCACGTGACGATCAGGTCGCCCATGCCCGCGAGGCCGGAGAAGGTCTCCGCGCGGGCGCCGCAGGCCTCGCCCAGGCGCGCCATCTCCGCGAGGCCGCGCGCGATCAGCGCCGCCTTCGCGTTGTCGCCGAGGCCGAGGCCGTCGACTCCGCCGGCGGCGAGCGCGATCACGTTCTTCGCCGCCGCGCACAGCTCCACGCCGACGAGGTCCTCGTTGACGTAGACGCGAAACGCGAGCGAGTTGACGGCTTGCTGCAACTCCTCCGCGAGGCGCGCGTCCTCGCTCGCGATCACCGCTGCCGCAGGAAGCCCGTCGCCGATCTCCTCGGCGAAGTTGGGCCCGGAGAGGACCGCGAACCCGCGTCGCTCGACGAGCTTCGAGAGCCGGCCGCCGCTCTCCGGGTCGAGGCCCTTCGTAAGGCTCAGCACGGGCGCCGCGCCCGGGAGCGCCCGCACGACCTCTGCGAAGGCCCTGCTCGGGACCGCGATCACGTGGAGGTCGGCGCCCGCGAGCGCGGGGTCGCCGACGACGGTCGCCGAGACGCCGTCGAGCTCGACGGTGGGCAGGTAGCGCGGGTTGCGCCCCGTCGCCTCGATCTCCCGCGCCTGCTCGGGGTCGCGCGCCGCGAGCGTGACGTCGTGGCCGCGGGCAGCGAGCACGCGCGCGAACGCCGTCCCCCACGCGCCGGCGCCGACGACGGCGGCCCTCATGAGCGCCGGACGAAGTCGATCGACACCGGGACGCCCTCGAGCCCGAACCGCTCGCGGAGCTGATTCTCGACCCAGTAGCCGTAGTCGCGCGTGATCAGGCCCGGGTCGTTGACGAAGAACCGGAAGCGCGGCGGGCGCACCTGCACCTGCGTCCCGTAGAGCAGGTTCAGGCGCCGCCCGTTCCGCGACGGCGGCTCGCGCGCCTCGCGCAGCTCCGCGAGGAAGCGGTTCAGCTCCGGCGTCGGGATGCGGGCCGTGTGCTTCTCGAACTGCTCCTCGATCCGATCGAGCAGGCGCGAGATCCCGCGGCCGGTCTTCGCCGAGACCGTCACCACCGGCGGCCGCTGGCGCAGGCGCGAGGCGATGCGCGGCCGCACGTCCTCGATCTTCGTCTCGCCGACGTCCCACTTCGACAGGACGACAATCGTCGAGTCCTGCGCCTTGCGGGCGATGTCGGCCACGGTCAGATCCTGGTCGACGAGGCCCTCGTGCGCGTCGACGAGCACGAGCGCCACGTCGGCCCGCTCGGCGGCCGCGAGGGCGCGCAGCTCGGAGTAGTACTCGATCCCCTGGCGCTGCTTGCGCTTGCGGCGGATCCCGGCGGTGTCGACGAGCACGAAGGTTCGGTCGCCGCGCTGAAGCACGGTGTCGATCGCGTCACGGGTCGTTCCCGGCACCTCCGAGACGATCACGCGCTCCTCGCCCAGGAGGGCGTTCAGCAGGCTCGACTTGCCGACGTTCGGCCGCCCGAGGATCGCGACGCGGATCGCGTCCTCGCCGACCTCCTGCGGGCCGCTGCCGGGGAGCATCGTCACGACGGCGTCGAGCAGGTCGCCGGTGCCGTGGCCGTGCTGTGCCGAGAGCGGCACGGGGTCGCCGAGGCCGAGGCGGTGGAACTCGAGCGCGAGCGCGTCCTGACGCGGATCGTCGATCTTGTTCGCGAGCAGCAGCACCGGCTTGCGCGCGCGGCGCAGGATCGCCGCCAGCTCCTCGTCGCCGGGCGTGATCCCGGCCCGTGCGTCGACCACGAACAGAATCAGGTCGGCCTCGCCGATCGCCGCCTGCGCCTGCTCGGCGATCGAGCGCGTGATCGGGCTCGGGTCGGCGACGTCGACGCCGCCGGTGTCGATCAGGCGGAAGCGCCTCCCGTTCCAGTCGGCGACGATCTCCTTGCGGTCGCGCGTGACGCCCGGGGTCTCGTGCACGACGGCGTCGCGCGACTCGGTCAGCCGGTTGACGAGCGTGGACTTGCCGACGTTCGGAAAGCCGACGACGGCCACCGTTCCCGCGAGGGCCTCCGGGGCTCCGGAGCCCAGCTCTCGCTGCTCTGTCTCCGACGAGTTCACGGTGGGGCTCAGGCGCGGGCGGCTGACCGCCAGCGGACGACCAGACCGTTGGCGGAGACTACTGCCCAGGCGCCTTCCAGGAGCAGGAAGCCCCACTGCTGCTCGTGCCAGGCGTCGAGCGCGAGCACGAACGAGCCGCCGACGTTCAACCACAGGTACGGCAGGCTCGACACGTCGAGCTTGCGCGCCTGGGCCGCTGCGAAGGCGGCCAGGATCGCGAGCGCGCCGAGCAGCTGCACGACTTGACTCACCACGAGAACCTCCGTTGCGCGCCGTCTTCGCGGGCCGGGTACGGCGGGCGCCTCGTCCGGGACCGCCCAGCGGGCGGACCGCGTTCACGCTAGCAGCGTCTTACGCGGGCTGGCGGGCGCGGACGAGCTCTTCGATCTGGGCGACCACGTCCCCGACGTCGAGGTCGGTGGTGTCGATCAGGATCGCGTCGCCCGCCGGCTGCATGCGCGCGGCGTCGCTTTCGTCGCGGAGCCGCAGGTCGGTCGCCAGCGCGTCGGCGCCGATCTCGGGACGCTCCGCCAGGCGGCGGTTGGCACGAATCGCGCGGTCGGCGTTGAGGTAGACCTTCACCGTGGCCTGCGGCGCCACC
>DASSQK010000228.1:0-4969 GCA_035702555.1 Gaiellaceae bacterium
CGGATCGCCCCCGCGTACTCGCAGCCGACGCTCTACGTCCGCGACGCGTCGCGGGTCGTGGGCGTCGTCTCCGACCTGCTCGACCCCGTCCGGCGCGCCGCGCTCGACCGGGACAACCGTGCCGACCAGGAGCGCCTGCGCGACCTGCACGCCGAGCGCGATCGCAAGCCGCTGCTGCCGTACGAGCGCGCGCTCGAAAACCGGCAGCGCGTGGCCTTCGACGACCTGCCCGAGCCGGCGTTCCTCGGGACACGCCTCGTCGAGCCCGAGCTCGAGACGCTGCGCGGGTACGTCGACTGGCAGTTCTTCTTCCACGCCTGGGATCTGAAGGGGAAGTTCCCGGCGATCCTCGAGCGGCCCGAGGCGCGCGAGCTCTACGACGACGCGCAGGAGCTCCTCGACGAGCTCGTCCGCGGGCGGCTCCTCGCCGCGCGCGGCGTGCACGGCTTCTGGCCGGCGGCCTCCGACGGCGAGGACGTCGCAGTCGGAGACGAGCTGCGCTTCTGCCTCCTCCGTCAGCAGGCCGACTACGGCGACTCGCGGCCGAACCGGTCGCTGGCGGACTACGTCGCGCCCGCCGGCGACCATCTGGGCGCGTTCGCCGTCGGGATCTTCGGCGCGGACGAGCTCGCGGCGCGGTTCGAGGCCGAGCACGACGACTACCGCGCGATCCTGACGAAGGCGCTCGCGGACCGGCTCGCGGAAGCGTTCGCCGAGTACCTGCACGAGGAGAGCCGCCGGTCGTGGTACGAGCAGGGCCCTCGCCGCCCGAACGACGAGTTGATCGCCGAGCGCTACCGCGGCATCCGGCCCGCGTTCGGCTACCCGGCCTGCCCCGACCACACCGAGAAGGCGAAGCTCTTCGCGCTCCTCGGCGCAGAGGCGCACGGCTTCGCCCTGACCGAGACCTTCGCCGTCGCGCCCGCCTCCGCGGTGACCGGGATCTACCTCCAGCACCCGGAAGCGCGCTACTTCTCGGTCGGCCGGATCGGCCGCGACCAGGTCGCCTCCTACGCCGCCCGCCAGGGCCGCTCGCTCCCGGAGGCCGAGCGCTGGCTGCGCCCGAACCTGGCCTACGAGCCCGATGAGCAGGCGGGCCGAGAGGCGGTGCTCGAAAGCGCGCGCTGAGCCCGTGCAGGGGAGTGGGGTGTAGGCGCCGAAGCGTCGGCTATCCTCCGACTTGCGGGCGCCTTCGAGGGCGTCCATTTTTCGATGCGGACGACGCTCAAGAAAGGGTTCGGCCAGAGCGCCGGGGTCAACGGGAACGGGAACGGAGCCTTTCCGCCCGGTGCGCTGTCGCCCGTCACGCTCTACAAGCAGCCGCCGCCTGCGCAGCGGTCGTTCGCCGCGCAGGCGGGCCGCTTCTTCGCGTGGCTCGCGATCACGCTGCTCGTCCTCGTCTGCGGCCTCGTCGGCGGCTTCTACCTCTGGATCCACGAGAGCGCGGCGGCGCTGCGGCCACACACGGCGCAGGCCAAGGCCGCGGAGGCCCGGCTCGACGCCCCGAAGGGCGCCGCGATCGCGATGGTGATCGGCTACGACCACCGCGCCGGCGACGGCGACTCGCCCTCGCGCTCGGACACGATGATGCTGATCCGCGCCGACCCGGCGACGAAGACGATCTCGCTGCTCTCGTTCCCGCGCGACCTCAGGGTGCCGATCTGGTGCGCCGGCAAGAACGGTGGGGCGGCCGTGTCGTACGGCATTGAGCGCATCAACAGCGCCTACGCGACGTGTGGGCTCACCGGCTCCCTCGAGACGGTGAGGCACCTCACCAACCTGCCGGTCAACTACCTGATCAGCGTCAACTTCCTCGGCTTCATCGGCGTGGTGAACAAGCTGGGCGGCGTCTGGGTCGACATCGATCGCCGCTACTTCAACCGCAACAACGGCTCGATCGAGACGAACTACGCGAACATCGACCTCCAGCCGGGGTACCAGCACCTGACGGGCAAGAAGGCGCTCGACTTCGTCCGCTTCCGCCACACGGACTCCGACCTCTACCGGCTCGCGCGGCAGCAGTCGTTCGTCTCGGCGATGCGGCAGCAGGTCTCGCACTCGCTCGGGCCGACCAGCGTCCCCGGCCTGGTGAACGAGATCACGCACCATCAGTACGTCGAGATCGCGCGCGGCGGCCGCGAGCTGAACCTGAGCGACATCTACAAGTACGCGACCTTCGCCTGGGGCCTCCCGCACGGCCACGTCTTCCAGGTGAAGATCAACGACGTCGTCTGCGGCAACGAATGCGAGGCGTCCGATTCGGCGATCCAGGACGCGGTGCAGCAGTTCATGAACCCCGACGTCGGCGCCTCGACGACCGCCACCGAGGTCGCGCTCGGGCACAAGATCCACAAGGTGCGGAAGCGCGTGATCCCGCCGAGGCAAGTCACCGTGACCGTCCTGAACGGCAACGGTGTCGCAGGCTCCGCCTCCAACGCCAGCTTCCAGCTCGCCCAGAAGGGCTACTCGACCGTGACGCCGCCGAGCGGCCAGCCCGCGAACGCGCCCAACTGGAACTACTTCCACTCGAAGATCTACTACGACCGCTCGCGGCCGAAGAACGGCAAGGTGGCGGGCGCGCAGGTGGCGCGTCTCGTCGGGAGTGCGGACGTCGAGCCGCTGCCGCGGAACCTCAAGCAGTCCTCGAACGACGCGCTGCTCACCGTGGTCGTGGGCTCGACGTACCACGGGCACCTGGCGCCGGTCGTGGTCCGGCAGCCGCCGAAGCGCCAGCCGCCGTACGTCCGCCGCGATCCGGCGGAGACCCGTTCGGCCCTCTTCAACGTCCGCAAGCGCCTCCCGTTCACGCTCCAGTACCCGACCTTCGTCGAGCGCAGCTCGTCGCTCGATAACGGCTACGGCGAGACGCCGCTGCGGATCTACCCGCTCGCCGGGACTCCCGCGCTGCGCCTGACCTTCAAGACGGGCGGAAACGAGTACTGGGGAATCCAGGAGACGCGCTGGGGGACCGCGCCTGCGCTCGCGGACAAGAGCCTCACACAGCGGATCAACGGCCGGCAGTACGACCTCTACTACAGCGGCGACAACCTGCACATGGTCGTCCTGCGTGACCGCGGCGCGACCTACTGGGTCGTGAACACCCTGCTGAACTCCCTCTCGAACGAGACGATGCTCTCGATCGCGCGTGGACTTCGGCCGCTTCCGCGCTAGGGTGCGAGAAGTGGCAACTGCGGGGAAGCCGAGGATCGGGGTCTTCGGGGCGGGTTGGGTCGGGCTCGTCACGGGCGCCTGCTTTGCCGAGCTCGGCTACGAGGTGGTCGTGCGCGACGTGCTCCCGGAGCGAATCGCTGCTTTGCAGGCGGGACGCGTGCCGCTGCACGAGCCCGGGCTCGACGAGCTGCTCGAGCGCAACCGCGAGCGCCTGCACTTCACGCTCGAGCTCGAGGACGTCGTCTCGGCGCCGATCATGTTTGTCTGCGTCGGCACGCCGCCGACCTACTCCGGCGACGCCGACCTCTCGGCCGTCTGGACGGTCGTCGACGGGCTGCCGTCGCTCGAGGAGCGAGCGATCCTCGTCATGAAGAGCACCGTCCCCGTCGGAACGGGCGAGAAGGTGCGGGCGGCGCTCGACACGCGCGGCCTCGCGCACGTGGGCTACGTCTCGAACCCCGAGTTCCTCGCCGAGGGCAGCGCCGTCCGCGACTTCATGAACCCGGACCGCGTGGTTGTCGGCGCATTCACGTCGGCCGACGCGGCGGCGGTGACCGCGCTCTACGAGCCGCTCGAGACGACCGTCGTGCAGGCCGACGTCGCCTCCGCGGAGATGATCAAGCTCGCCGCGAACGCGTTCCTGATGACGCGGATCAGCTTCATCAACGAGATCGCGAACGTCTGCGAGGCGACCGGCGCCGACGTCGTCACCGTCGCCGAGGGAGTCGGGCTCGACCACCGGCTCGGCTCGCACTTCCTGCGGGCGGGGATCGGCTGGGGCGGCTCGTGCTTCCCCAAGGACGGCGTCGCGCTGAAGCAGCTGGCGTCGAACTCGGGCTACCACTTCCAGCTCCTGAACGCGGTCATCGAGGTGAACGAGCTCCAGAAGCGCCGCGTGATCGGGAAGCTCCAGAAGCACCTCGGCAAGCTGCGCGGAAAGACGGTCGCACTGCTCGGCCTCGCGTTCAAGCCGAACACCGACGACATGCGCGAGGCGCCGTCGCTCGTCCTCGCCTCGCGGCTGCTCGCCGAGGGCGCCGAGGTGCGCGCGTGGGACCCCGTCGCGGACGCGACCGCGCTCCTGCAGGGTGTGCGCTTCTGCGACACCGTGCTCGACGCGGTGGCCGACGCCGACGCGGCCGTGATCGTGACGGAGTGGGGCGAGCTGCGCACACTGGCCTCCGAGGAGGTGCGCGACGCGATGCGGCGGCCGCTGATCATCGACGGGCGGAACCTGCTCGACCCCGAGCAGGCGCGCTCCGCGGGCTTCACCTACGAGGGCGTCGGCCGGGCGGCCTCGCCTCTCGCCGCGCTTCCGGAGACGGAGGAGCGCGAGCCCGAGCTCGAGCGGTAGTGGAGGCGGTCATCCTTGCGGGAGGGAAGGCGGAGCGCCTCGGGGAGGCCGCGGGCGGGCGCCCGAAGGCGCTCGTCGACGTGGCAGGTCGGCCGCTCGCCGCGTACCAGGTCGATCAGCTCGCGGCCGCGGGTGTCGAGCGGATCCTGATCAGCTGCGCCGCGGGGCAGGAGGGCACCTTCGAGGCCGTGCTCGGCGGGATCGGCCCCGAGATCGTCGCCGTGCCGGAGCCGGAGCCGCTCGGCCGCGGGGGCGGAATCCGCCTTGCCGCCGCCCAGCGGCGCGAGGAGGGCGACTTCTACGCGCTGAACGGCGACGAGCTGGTCGACGTGAGCCTCCCGGGGCTGCTGGCGCTTCACCGGGAGGAGGAGGCCGCGGCGACGATCACGGTCGTGCCGCTGCGTTCCCCGTTCGGCGTCGTCGACCTCGACGAGACCCGCGTCA
>DASSQK010000229.1:0-8901 GCA_035702555.1 Gaiellaceae bacterium
ACGTGAGCCCGGCCAGCGGGACGAAGGTCAGGTGGCGGCCGATCAGGCCCTCCTTGACGGTGCCGAACATCGGCTCGTCGGTCTCGACGTCGACGTATACGTCCTGGAGCTTGCCGATCTTCTGCCCGTCGCGGTCGACCACCGTCTTGCCGTGCCACTCGGCGATGTTCTGCTGATGGGCCATCTTCTTTCCTCCTCGCGGCGGACGCTGCCCGTTGATACGCAGCCAGCTTAGCTCCGTGGCAGCTCGATCGAGCCGCTTGCGTCGGTTCGGCGTAAGTAGCGGGCAGCCGAGGTGACCGAGGGATGCTCCGAGCAGCCAGAGCCGGAACTCACCGCAACCGGTGGATTGGCACGTAAGAAACCTCAGCGGGAGCGACGGGACTCGAACCCGCGACCTCCGGCGTGACAGGCCGGCGTTCTAACCAACTGAACTACGCCCCCGCGGACGGGGAAGTCTAGCTAGATCGAAGTGAGACCGAGCTGGCGCAGGAGGGTCACCGAGTCTGAGTAGACGTCCTTCCGCGCGACCAGGCCGTCGCGGATCGGGATCACGTCCATGCCCTTGTACTCGACCTTCCGGCCCGTCGGCTGGACCTCGATCCCGGAGCGCGTCATCGTCCCCTCGTGCGTCCCGCGCGCCGTCCACTCCTGCACCACGAGGTCGTCCCGGATGTAGGCGCGACGCGTCTCGAAGGACAGATCCGGGAAGACCGCGAAGATGCCGCTGATCGCCCGGCCGATCGCTTCCCGCCCGACGTTGACGTCGCCCGTGACGTGGTTCTCGAACACCGAGTCCTCCGTGTGCATCGAGACGATCGCCTCCACGTCGTGGGAGTTCCAGGCGTCGTTGTACCGGTCGATCAGCTCCTGCAGCTCGTTGCCGTCCATTGCGTCTAGCCTAAACCGGCGGTGACCGCCGTCGACTGGGTTGCGCTCGGCCTGGTGCTCCTCGCGGCGCTCGGCGGCGCCGTGCAGGGGCTCGTCTGGAGCGGGCTGTCGCTGGCCGGGCTGCTCGCGGGCGCGTTCGTCGGCGGCCGGCTTGCACCCGTGCTCCTGACCGGCGGCTCGGGCTCGCGCTACGCACCCGTCGTCGCGCTCGTGGCGGCCGTCGCCCTCGCCGTCGCCTTCGAGGTGGTCGGGAGCACGATCGGGGGCGTGATCCGCAGCCGCGAGCGGGCGCGGAGCGTGCGGACGCTCGACTCGGCCGGCGGGGTCTTCGCCGGCGCGCTGATCGGCCTCGCGATCGTCTGGGTGCTCGGCGTGATGGCGCTGCAGCTGCCGGGGCAGGCGAACCTGCGGCAGGCCGTCCAGCGCTCGTACGTCCTCCAGCGCCTGAACGACATCGTCCCGCCGCGGAGCCTGCTGAACGCGCTCGCGCGCATCGACCCGTTCCCGACCTTCGCCGGCCCGCCGGTGCCGGCCGAGCCGCCCGACCCGGCCGTGCTCCGGACTCCGGGCGTGCGCGAGGCGGCGCCCAGCGTCGTCCGCGTCCTGGGCACGGCCTGCGGGCTCGGCGTCGAGGGCAGCGGCTGGGTCGCCGCGCCCGGGGTGGTCGTTACCGCGGCCCATGTTGTGGCGGGCGAGGACGACACGTCCGTGACGACGGTGACCGGTGCCTCGCTGAGCGCGACCGCCGTCGTCTTCGACCCGCACGACGACGTCGCGGTGCTGCGCGTGCCGGGGCTGGACGCGATGCCGTTGCGGCTCGTCGACCCGAAGGCCGGGGCGCCGGTGGCGATCGTCGGCTACCCGCTGAACGGGCCGCTGAACGCGACCGCGTCGCGGATCGGCACGACGGCGACCGTGCTCGCGCAGGACGCGTACGGCCGCGGCCCGACTCGGCGCCTCGTCACGAGCCTGGCGGGGCGGGTCGAGCACGGGAACTCCGGCGGGCCCGCGGTCGACGCCACCGGAGCGGTGCAGTCCACGGTCTTCGCCGCACGTGCCGCGGGCGACGGCGGCTACGGCGTCCCGGCCTCGATCGTCCGCCGCGACCTGGCGCGAGCCGGTGGCCCGGTCTCGACCGGCTCCTGCGTCAACTAGAGGAGGTCGAGCGCCGCCTCGGGCCTCTTGAACGGTGGGATCACGTACACGCCTGCGACCTTCTCGCGCGCCTCGGCATAGAGCTCGCGGGCGATCGCAAGGCCCTCGGCTCCCGCGTCCGCGCCCGCCCCTTCGAGCCGCCGCTGAACCGCCTCCGGGACGACGATCCCGGGAACCTCGTTGTGCAGGCGCACTGCCAGCCCGTGGCTGCGGACGTAGAAGATCCCGACGAGGACGGGCACCGGCCAGCCTCCGATCAGCTCCTCGAAGCGGTCGAGGTAGGCGAGGTCGAACAGGGCCTGCGTCATCGCGAAGCTGGCCCCGGCCTCGACCTTCCGGCGAAAGCGCTCGGCCTCCAGCTCGAGGTCGTCCGCGGAGGGGTTCACGGCCACGCCGAGGAAGAACGAGGTCGGCGCGTCGATGCCCTTGCCGTTGTAGTCCTCGCCGCGGTTCAGCTGCGTGACGACCTGCGCCAGGCCGATCGAGTCGACCTCGTACACCCCGCGCGAGCCCGGGTAGTCGCCGACCTCTGGCGGGTCGCCGGTGACGGCGAGGATGTTCCTGACGCCCTCCGCGTGCGCGCCGAGCAGCTGCGACTCGAGGCCCATGATCGACGTGTCGCGCGGGGTGAGGTGCGGGATCGTCTCGATGCCGCAGTCGCGCTCGATTGCCACCGAGGCCATGAGCGCGTTCGCGCGGGCGCGGGCCATAGGGTTGTCGTTGATGTCGACGAAGCCGACCTTGCCGCTCGCCTTGAGCGTGCGCGCGACGCCGAGCATCGCGTCGTAGGTGCCGCCCTTCGGCGGGTCGAGCTCGACGCAAGTGACCCACTCGCCCTGGCGCAGCATCCGCGCGAGCTCGGTCTCGTACGGGCGCTCGCCCGTGTGCGGCTCGACGAGCTCGCGCTCGACCACGACGAGCGGCGCGGCCGGCTCGCGCTCCTCCTCGACCGCCGAGGCGATCGCCGCGATCTCGACCGGGGTGGTGCCGCAGCAGCCGCCGATCAGGCGCGCCCCGAGCCGACGGGCGTGCGCCGCGAACTCGGCGAAGTACTCGGGCGTCGCGTGCGGATAGATGACTCGTCCGCCGCTCAGGCTCGCGAGGCCGACGTTCGGGAGCGCGGCGAGCGGCGGGCCCCCGTCTCCGCCCATCGCCTCGAGCGCGGCGAGCGCCGCGTGCAGCCCGGCGCCGTGGTTGGCCCCGATCGCGGCCAGGCCGAGCGGCCGCAGGCGCTCGGCCGCCTCAGCGCCCGTCACTCCAGCCAGCGTCTCCGCGCCCTCGTCGAAGGTCAGCGTCGCGACGATCGGCAGCGACGAGACGCTGCGCACGGCGTCGATCGCGGCCTCGAGCTCGTTCAGGTCGTAGAACGTCTCGACCATGAACACGTCGATGCCGCGGCCGTCCAGCAGCGCGGCCTGCTCCGCGAAGATCTCCGTCCTCTGCGCCGGCGGCACGGCGAGGTCGCCGAGCGGCCCGATCGAGCCGGCGATGAAGACGTCGCGGCCGGCGACCTCGCGGGCCTCGCGCGCGAGCTTCACGCCGGCGCTGTTGATCCGCTCCAGCTCGTCGTCGAGGTAGAGCTGCGCCAGCTTGCGCCGGTTCGCGCCGAAGGTGTTGGTCTCGATCAGGTCGGCGCCGGCGCGGATGAAGCTCGTGTGCAGCGTGACGACGCTCTCGGGGGCGCGCAGGTTGGCCTCCTCCGGGCAGCGAAGACGGGGGACGGCGCTCGTCACGAGGACGCCCATGCCGCCGTCGCCGACGACGATCGGACCGGTGCTCAGACGCTGCTCGAAACCGCTGCTCATGCGGGTTCGACTCTACTCACGGAGTGAAGTGAAGCGGTCAACCGAGAACGAGGGATAGATCAACCGACCCTCTCGATTCGATACTCCGCCTGCAACGACACGACGAGCGCCCCGATGCGGCGGGGGCAGATCGTCGGAAAGCCGGTGGGGCCCGATGCGGCGGGGCCCACAGGCACACGGACAGGGCCCGATGCGGCGCGGCCCCTCCGGAGATGTAACTGCGGCTCTCTCACGGGAGACTCAGGCGGGGCCGGGCGGCGGCCCCGCCTGATGTTCATGGCGGCCGGTTGTCACCGTGCAATGCCCGACGTGAGAGGCTACGGCCGTGAAGGTCTTCATCGTCAGCGACATCGAGGGCGTCGCGGGGATCGTCAAGGGCGAGGCGACCGGCCCGCCGCCGCACGGCGACGCGAGCCTCTACCAGGAGGGCCGCAAGCTCTACACCGAGGAGATCAACGCGGCCGTGCGCGGCGCCAAGGCCGCGGGCGGGACCGAGATCGTCGTCATGGACTGCCACGGCGCGGGCGGCGGCTACACGTTCAACTCGCTGATCCCGGAGGACCTCGACCCCGACTGCGAGTTCGTCGTGCAGGACCAGTGGACGGAGTACACGGAGTTCCTGGAAGCGGGGGTCGACGCGGCCCTCTTCATCGGCATGCACGCGCTCGCCGGGACGGGCGACGGGGTGATGAACCACACCGTCTCGGGCCGCGACTTCCAGAACCTCTGGTTCAACGGCCAGCTCGTCGGCGAGACGGGCATCAACGCGGCGCTTTGCGGAACCTGGGGCTGTCCCGTCGTGCTGGTCACCGGCGACGGGGCCGCCTGCCGCGAGGGGACAGACCTCCTCGGCGGCGGTCTCACGACCGTTCAGGTGAAACGCGGCACCGGGGTGCAGAGCGCCCGCAGCCTCGTCCCGTCGCGGGCGCGCGAGGCGATCGAGGCCGGAGCGAAGCAGGCGCTTTCCGACCTGAACGCGGTGAAGCCCTACGACCCGGGAAAGCCGTGCGAGGTCAAGGTCGAGTACAAGTGGACCGACCCGGTCGCGAAGCTCCGCCATCGGCACGGCGTCGAGAAGCTCGACGACCGCACGATCGTCTCCCGCGGCGACGACTGGTGGACCGCGTGGCGCCAGTTCTTCTTCTGAGCCGTCCGTGGACGCCCGCGAGCTCGCCGACCTGATCTCATCGCCGGACGCGGTGCCGGCCTCGGGGTGGGTCGCAGGGGTGACGGCCGCGCTCGGGGCGGCGCTCGTCGCCAAGGTCGCGTCCCGCTCGGCCGGTTGGAGCGGCGCCGCCGGCGCGCGGGCTCAGGCAGCGGACCTGCGCGACCGGCTGCTGGAGCTCTCGGCCGAGGACGCACGCGTGTACGAGGCGGTGCTCGACGCGCTCGAGGAGCCGGGCACGGGGCTCGCCGAGGCACTGGCCGAGTCCGCGGACGTGCCGCTCGCGATCGCCGAGGCCTCCGCCGACGTCGCGCTGCTCGCGGCCTCCGCCGCGGAGTGCGCCGACGGCCCGGTCCGTGCCGACGCGGCCGCCGCAGCGGCGCTCGCCGCGGGCGCGGCCCGCGCGGCCGCGAAGCTGATCGCGGTGAACCTCGCGACCACCCCGGGGGACGAGCGCATCGCCGCCGCCGACCGGGCGCTCGAGGCCGCCGAGGACGCCGCCCGCGCCGCCTTCGTCTCCGACATGTAGCCCCGGGCGGCGGCAGCAGCATGCTCGTCTAGGCTCGCCTGATGGGCGAGATCACCCACTTCGGCCTGGCGATCCTGATCGTCTCGGCGATCGTCGCCGTCGCCGTGCTCTCGAACCGGGTGAGCGAGCAGGTGCCGATCCCGGCGCCGGCGATCTTCCTGCTCGCGGCCGCCGTGACGGTCCACTTCTGGCCGAGCATCGGCCGCGAGATCTCGGTGCTGGAGGTCGAGCGCGTGGCCGTGGTCGCGCTGATCCTGATCCTCTTCGACGGCGGCATGCGGGTCGGCTGGGCGCGCTTCCGGGTCGCGGCGATCCCGATCACGGTGCTCGGCGTCTTCGGCACCTTCACGACCGCAGGCCTGCTGGCGCTCGTCGGCCACTACCTGTTCGACTTCAGCTGGACGGGGGCCGGCATGCTCGGCGCCGCGCTCGCGCCGACCGACCCGGCGGTGATGTTCTCCGTCCTCGGGCGGCACGAGGTGAGCGGCCGCACCGGGACGATCCTGGAGGGCGAGTCGGGCGTGAACGACCCGGTCGGGATCGCGCTGATGATCGGGATGATCGAGCTCGCGACCCACGCCGACGCCACCTTCTGGGTCGTCGTCCGCGAGTTCCTGCTGGAGATGTCGATCGGGCTTTTGGTGGGCGTGGCCGGCGCGTGGCTGATCCTGCAGTCGCTGCGGCGGATCCACCTCGCGAACCCCGCGCTCTACCCGCTGCGCAGCCTCGCCGCAGCGGGCGTGATCTACGGCGTCGCCGCCGTCGCCCACGGCTCCGGCTTCCTCGCCGTCTTCGTCGCCGGCCTCCTGATCGGCGACGCCGAGTACCCGGGGCGAAGGGACGTCGAGCGCTTCCACACCTCGCTGGCGAGCCTCGCCGAGGTGGTCGTCTTCGTCGGGCTCGGCGTGACGGTGCACGAGGTGAACCTCCAGCCGGTCTGGACGGACGGGCTCATGATCGCGCTGATCCTCGCGTTCCTGGCCCGGCCGCTCGGGATCGCCGCGTTCCTCGTGCCGCTGCGGCTGCGGCTCGGCGAGCGCGTGTTCCTGATGTGGAGCGGCCTCAAGGGCGCGGTACCGATCCTCCTCGCGGCCTTCGCGCTCATCGAGAACGCGCCGGGGTCGCACCGGCTCTACGGGATCGTCTTCGTGGTGGTCGCGTTCTCGGTGATCGTCCAGGGCGGCAGCGTGCCCTTCGTCGCGAGGCGGCTCGGCGTTCCGATGCGCCTCGTCCACCGTGGGCCGCCGTGATCGTCGCGCACCTCGACCTCGACGCGTTCTTCGCGGCGGTGGAGGAGCTCGAGACGCCGGAGCTCCGTCGCCGTCCGCTCGTCGTCGGCGGGGATCCGCACGGCCGCGGGGTCGTCGCGACCGCGAACTACGTGGCGCGCACGTACGGGATCCACTCGGCGATGGCGTGCGCAGAGGCCCTGCGGCGCTGCCCGCAGGCCGTCTTCGTCCATCCGCGCAAGCGCCTCTACTCCGAGTACTCGAAGGCGGTGTGGGCGGCGGTGCGCGAGGTCGTGCCGACCGTCGAGCGGACCGGGATGGACGAGGGCTACCTCGACGTGGGGGAGGTCGCGGCCGACTTCGGACGTGCGCGGGCGGTGGCGGAGGCGGTGCAGGCGGCGGTGCGCGGGGCGACGAGCCTCTCGTGCTCGCTGGGGGTCTCCAGCTGCAAGGTGGTCTCGAAGATCGCGAGCGACCGGCGCAAGCCCGGCGGGATCACGGTCGTGCCCGCCGGCCGCGAGGCGGCGTTCCTCGCGCCGTTCGACGTCCGCCGGCTCCCGGGGGTGGGGCCGCGCGCGGAGGAGCGGCTGCGCCGTGGCGGCGTCGACACGATCGGCGAGCTGGCCGCGCTCGAGGACGCCCGCCTGCGCAGGCTGCTCCCGGGCAGGCTCGGCCCGCTCCTGCGCGACCGGGCCCGCGGGATCGACCCGCGCCGCCTCGAGCTCCAGGTCGAGACCGTCTCGATCAGCGCCGAGGAGACGTTCCCGCGCGATGTCGCCGACGTCGAGCGCCTGCAGGAGGAGCTGCGACGCCTCGCCGGCCACGTCGCCGAGCGGCTGGCCGCCTCCGGCCAGGCGGGGCGGACCGTGACGACGAAGGTGCGCTACCCCGACTTCTCGATCCGCTCGCGCTCGACGTCGCTGCCGGTCGGAACCGACGACGTGGAGCGGATCTGGGAGCTTGCCTGCGCCTGCCTCGACCGCGCGCTCGCCGACCGCCCGGGCGCGCTACGGCTCGTCGGCGTCGGCGTCTCGGGCCTGGAGGCGCACCGCCAGCTCGAGCTGGTCTAGCCCTCTTCCGTGCTCCAGCGGGCGACGTCGCGGATCGAGACGATCCCGATCGCGCGGCCGTCCTCGACGATCGGCACGTGGCGGAAGCCGTTGTCGAGCATGATCTTCGCGGCGTCCTCGGCGCTCGCGTCGCGGCCCAGGGTGATCGGGTCGGAGGTCATCCACTCGCGCACGCGCGCCTCGCTCGTGTGGACGCGGCCGGCGACCGCGCGCGTCAGGTCGCGCTCGGTCACGATCCCGATCAGGTTCCCGTAGTCGGAGACGACGGCGGAGCTGACGCCGCGCTCGACCATCGTCTGCGCGGTCTCGCCGATCGTGTCCGACGGGTCGACCGTGAGGACGTCGCTGGTCATGATCTCGCCGACGGAGCTCACGCCGCGAGCGTAACACCGCCGGCGACGCGGACGAGGGTGTCGACGAGGTCGCCGAGCTCGGCCCGGATGCCGGGGTCGACGAGCTCCGTGCGCTCGTCGAAGCGCATGAACGCCTCGGGCACGAGCACCTCGGGCCCCTCGAGCACGTCGGCCCGCGAGAACTCGAGGGCGGCGCGGAGCTGCTCCTGCGCGCGGGCCGTGCCGCCGCGGCCCGTCGAGGCGCCGACGATCGCCACCGGCTTGCCGGTGAGCGGCGACCCGAGGGGCGGGCGCGACGCCCAGTCGATCGCGTTCTTGAGCACGCCTGGCACGCCGCGGTTGTATTCGGGGGTCGCGATCAGCAGAGCGTCCGCCTCGCGGATCGCATCCTTGAAGCGGGCGACGGTCTCGGGATCGCCGGCTGCCTCGACGTCGCCGTCGTAGAACGGCAACGTGCCGATGTCGTGCTCGACGAGCTCGACACCCGGCGGCAGGAGCTCGCGCGCGGTGCGCAGGAGCGCCCGGTTGTAGGAGCCTCCGCGGAGGCTGCCGGCGATTCCCACGATCCGCACCGTGCCTAGGCCTCCTTGACGGCCGAGACGGCCGCGGTGATCTCGACGGTGGTGGTGCCCCAGTCGAACGAGCCGTCGACGTCGAGCAGCAGGCGCTCGTCCCCGGCCTTGCCTGTTCCCCGGCCGCGGAAG
>DASSQK010000230.1:0-14143 GCA_035702555.1 Gaiellaceae bacterium
ACCGAGGCCGGCTACGTCGGCGAGGACGTCGAGAACATCCTCCTGAAGCTGATCCAGGCCGCGGACTTCGACATCAAGAAGGCCGAGACCGGGATCATCTACATCGACGAGGTCGACAAGATCGCGCGCAAGGCGGACAACCCGTCGATCACGCGCGATGTCTCGGGCGAGGGCGTCCAGCAGGCGCTGCTGAAGATCCTCGAGGGCACGGTGGCCTCGGTGCCGCCGCAGGGCGGCCGCAAGCACCCGCACCAGGAGTTCCTCTCGATCGACACGACGAACATCCTCTTCATCTGCGGCGGCGCCTTCGCCGACCTCGAGACGATCATCGGCAAGCGGATCGGCAAGCACGCCGTCGGCTTCGGCGCCGACATCCGCTCGCGCAACTCGTTCGAGGCGTCGGAGATGCTGGCGCAGGTGATGCCCGAGGACCTGCTCTCGTACGGCCTGATCCCCGAGTTCATCGGCCGGCTCCCGGTCGTCTCCGCCGTGCACCAGCTGCAGCGCGAGGACCTCGTCCAGATCCTCACCGAGCCGAAGAACGCGCTCACGAGGCAGTACCAGCGCTTCTTCGCCTACGACAGCATCGAGCTCGTCTTCACCGACGAGGCGCTCTGGGAGATCGCGGACAAGGCCCTCGCGCGCGAGACCGGCGCCCGCGGCCTCCGCTCGATCATCGAGGGCGCGCTGCTCGACGTCATGTTCGAGCTCCCGTCGCGCAAGGACGTCGTCAAGTGCGCGATCACGAAGGAGACGATCGAGCGTGGCCTCAAGCCGACCCTCGTGACGAGCGCCGGCGCCGACGACGAGCAAGAAGAGCTCGCCGAAGAGTCCGCCTAGGGACACGGGGGAACCCCTGGTTCCCGTGAGCCCCTGAGCGGCTGACCTACGTCTGCGGGTGGTCCCGCATCGACCACCACGTGCGGTAGGCGTCGGCGAGGAACGCGTTCACGGCGTCGTGGTCCGGATGCTCGGGGAGGGGTGAGCTCTGCAGCAGCTTCTCCAGGCGCTGCTGGAGGTTGTTCGCCTCGGCCAGGACTTCGGCGAACGGCACCCGACCGTTGCGAACGTCGAGGATGCGAGTCCGGTCGGGTTCCGGCATGGGCAATGTCAAGGCGCCGGTCTCGAGGAACTCGATTCCCTGATAGCCGAGCCGTAGGACGTGGCCGGCGTACTTCGTGTCGAAGCCGTGCTGCTCGATCAGCTCGGGACGGTTGACGCGCAGCTGGCCGCGATCGCCCGTCAATCGGTCGCGCTGGCGCTGCATGTACCCGAGGTACGCGCGGCCCGCCCGGCGAGCCGCGAACCATTGCCTGTTCGCGCGGAGATCGCGGCCGGGTTGTTCGAGCACGGAGCATTGGCCGTCCGGGACGTGGAGGAGCAGCATCACGGTCGGGTTGCCAGACAGCGCAAGCCGACACCATTTGCGGAGCGAGTAGACGGTGCGATCGATGTCTCCGGGGCCGGAACGTGCGCCTTCGGGCTGTGTCCGGAAGACCCACTGGGCGAACCGGCGGAGGCCGGCAACGTACTCGGGCGGCTCGATGCAGACTCCCATCTCGTCGCGGTCGTCGGTGCTGTCGACGGTGACCCCGTGGACGGTCGAGCCGACGAGGCCGAGAAGGATGGTGTTGGGCTCTGCGACCGCGCGGTGTTCCGGGTTGTCCACGTTCGGTCTCGGGCTTTCGGCGTCCATGCGCCGAACGGGAGGCTGTCGCCGCGCGCCGGCCGGGTCAACCGCCGCGCGGATGCCTCCAGATGACGGTCTCCCGGTCCGAATCCAGGGGGGTGACGGTTTCTGTCGGCACGGCACCCAGTCTCGCCGCGACTCGCTGAGAGCGTGGATTGTCCGGCGAGATGAGCGACACGAGCCGATCGATGGATCGATGCGCATACGCCCACTCCCGGATCGCCGCGGCTCCTTCGGTCGCGTACCCCTGGCCCCAGTGCGCCCGAATCAGGGCCCACCCGAGCTCGGGCTGAGCATGACTTCCTGCATCCGCCCAGGTCGAGGCCGTCCAGCCGCGCGTGTCGAAGATCATGACGCCGGCCTGACCGACCACCTCTGGGTCGGCCGCCGCTGTCTCGAGGATGAACGGCCCGAGCCCCTCGGTTCTCCAACCCGTGATCATCGCTTCGATCATCGCTCGAACGTCGTCGACGGTCGAGACCGGCTCTTTGCCCAAGCCATCCATGACGTCCTGGTCGGCGAACAGGTCGTACAGCGCCTCGGCATCGCGCGGGATCGGCGCGCGGAGGCACAGCCTCTCCGTGTAGAGGCTCATCGGCTCCGGGGCCAACAAGCGCAGTCCTCAGGCGACGATAGGAAGGGCCGACACTCCCGGATCAGATCACGCGGAAGAAGACCGGGCGCCGCCGTAGCATTCGATCCCTGATGGCTGCAGAGCGCTGGCTCGAGGCGACCTGGCCGGTCGTTCAGGCGCTGCTCCCGGCTCCGCCGGCGCGGGTGCTCGAGCTCGGCTGCGGCCCGCTCGGCGGGTTCGTCCCGCGGCTGCGCGACAGCGGATGCGACGCGGTCGGCGTCGACCCGAACGCGCCGGAGGAGGCGGGGTACCACCGCGTGAGGTTCGAGGAGGCGGAGCTCTCGGCGGGCGCCGACGCGCTCGTCGCCTCGGCGTCGCTCCATCACGTCGCCGACCCCGCGGAAGTGCTCGACCGGGTCGCGGCCGCGCTGGCGCCCGGCGGAACCGTGGTGGTGGTCGAGTGGGCCTGGGAGGACCTCGACGAGCCGACCGCGGAGTGGGGCTTCCGCCGCCTCGGCCCGGAGGAGGGCTGGCTGCGCCGGCGGCGGGAGGGGTGGCTCGAGTCCGGTCAGCCCTGGAGCGCCTACTTCCAGGGCTGGGCGCAGGAGGAGGGGCTGCACCCGGCCGGGACGCTGCTGCGGCTGCTCGACGAGCGCTTCGAGCACCGCGAGCTCTCGCGCGGGCCGTACCTGTTCGCCGACCTCGCCGAGACGAGCCCCGAGGACGAGCAGCGCGCGATCGACGCGGGCGAGATCCGCGCGACGCGCGTCGTCTACGCGGGGCGCAGGGCCTAGCCGGCTCCGCCCTTCGACTGCGCGGCCTTGGCGCGGCCGAGGATCTCGCGCAGCCGGAGCGTCCGCAGCATGGCGTAGATCGCGATCGCCCCGATCGCGACGTTGAACAGCGTCACGGCGACGTACTGGCCGACGCTGAAGGCGAGCAGCGTCGAGGTCGGGGCCTCGCCGTCGAGCACGTAGACGAGGAGTCCCTGCTTCGTGCCCGCGCCGCCGGGTGAGAACGGCAGCAGCGTCGAGATGCTCTCCACCACCTGCGCGAGCAGCGCGTTGTGCACGGTCGCGGTGACGTGGAAGGCCTTGAGGAAGAAGTAGAGCGACGCGATCCGGAAGACCCAGCTCAGCACCTGCCAGCTCGCGACCTCGCGCAGGTAGCGCCGCGGGTCGCGCAGGATCACCAGGCCGCGCCCGATGCGCTGCTTGAAGTTCTCGACGTGCCTTGAGGCCCACCAGACGAGCACGATCAGCCCGGTCGTCACTACCGCAAAGACCGCGGCGCCCGTCCTCGTCCGCGCGAAGAGCCAGCCCCAGTCGAAGCTCGGGATGTTCGGGAGCACGTGAAGGCTCGGCAGCACGCCCTGGGTGAGCGCCCAGAGGAAGATCAGCGAGGCGAGCACCATGTCGAGGACGGTCTCGGTGAGGAGGGACGAGGCGAGGGTGGTGTAGGTCGTCTCGGGGATCCGCCGGTGGACGAGGTAGAGCTTCACGAGGTCGCCGCCGCGCCCTGGGACGATCGAGTTCACGCCCACGCCCGCGATGTACGCGCCGCAGACCGGCCGCCACGGGACGGGGATGTCCGGGTAGGCGGCCTGGAGGATGTTCCGCCACGCGAACGTGCGCACGACGATCTTCAGGAAGTGGAACGAGAGCGCGATCGCGAGCGCGAGCCAGCCGACGTCGGCGAGCTGCTCGCCGAACACCCTGACCGCGTGAAAGAACTCCCCCACGTCTTCGTAAACTTGCCCGAATGGAGCCGCTCTACAAGCCTCAGGGCGTCGAGGAGCGCTGGCAGCGCACCTGGGAGGAGGAGGGCCTCTACGACGCCGAGCCCGGCTCGGGCCGCGAGACCTTCGTCGTCGCCCACCCGCCGCCCAACGTCACCGGCGCCCTGCACACCGGCCATGCGCTGCAGATCTCGCTGGCCGACCTGCTCGTGCGCTGGCACCGCCTGCGCGGCTTCGAGACCGCCTTCCTGACCGGCTACGACCACGCGGGCATCTCGACGCAGAACGTCGTCGAGAAGCACCTGTTGGAGCAGGGCACCTCGCGCGAGGAGGTCGGGCGGGAGCGGTTCGTCGAGATCGTCTGGGACTGGTTGCGGCAGTACGGCGGGACGATCATGGGCCAGTTCCGGCGCATGGGCGCGTCGATGGACTACCGCCGCGAGCGCTTCACCATGGACGACCTGTACGTGCGCGCGGTGATGCGCTGGTTCGTCCACCTCTACGACAAAGGCTGGATCTACCGCGCGAACCGGATCATCAACTGGTGCCCGCACCACGAGACGTCGCTCTCCGACCTCGAGCTCGTGCACGAGGAGGTCGACGACGCGCTCACGTACGTGCGCTACCCGTTCGCCGACGACCCCTCGGACGGCGTCACGATCGCAACCGCCCGGCCGGCGACGATCCTCGCCGACGTCGCCGTCGCGGTCTCGCCCGGCGACGAGCGCTGGCGCGGCGCCGTCGGCCGCGAGGTGGTCGTGCCGTTCGTCGAGCGCGTCGTGCCGGTGGTCGAGGACGAGCGCGTCGACCCGGAGTTCGGCACCGGCGCGCTGAAGGTCACGCCCGGCCACGACCCGCTCGACTTCGAGATCGGCCGCGACCACGGGCTCCCGGAGCTCACGGTGATCGGGTCCGACGGCCGGATGAACGACGCCGCCGGCGAGCTCGCCGGCCTGACGCAGGAGGAGGCCGAGGAGCGGATCCTCGCCTGGCTGCGGGAGCACGACGGGCTCGTGAAGCGCGAGGCGTACCGGCACTCGGTCGCGCTCTGCGAGCGGTGCAAGACCCGGATCGAGCCGCTGATCTCGCTGCAGTGGTGGTGCTCGATGGAGGACCTGAAGGTGCCGGCGCTGGCCGCGCTGCGCGAGGGGCACGTCCGCTACCACCCGGAGTCGCAGCACCGCTTCGCGGTCGACTCGCTCGAGAACGCGCCCGACTGGAACATCTCGCGCCAGCTCTGGTGGGGCCACCAGCTGCCGGTGTGGGAGTGCCCGGACGGCCACCTGACGGTGCGCGAGGACGAGCCGGACGCCTGCGCCGAGTGCGGCTCCACGAAGCTGACCCGCAGCGAGGACGTGCTCGACACGTGGTTCTCGTCCGCGCTCTGGCCGTTCGCGATCCTCGGCTGGCCCGAGTCGACACCCGAGCTCGACGCGTGGTACCCCGGCACGCTGAACACGACGGCGCGCGAGATCATCCGCCTCTGGGAGAACCGGATGATCTTCTCCGGCCTCGAGCTGCTGGGGGACATCCCGTTCAGCGCCGTGATCATCCACACGACCGTGCTCGCGCCGGACGGGCGGCGGATGTCGAAGAGCCTCGGCACCGGCCTCGACCCGATGGAGCTCGTCGAGCAGCACGGCGCAGACGCGACGCGCTACGGGCTGCTGAAGCTGACCTCGTCGCAGGACGTGCGCTTCTCCGAGGGCGCGATCGAGGAGGGCCGCCGGCTCGCGAACAAGCTCTGGAACGTCTCGCGGCTCGTTCTCGGCAACGTCGGGAACGCGCGGCCCGAGCTACGGCCGCGGTCGCTCGAGGAGCGGTGGATCGCCGCCCGGCTGAACGGGGCGCAGGCGCAGCTCGACGAGTTCCTCGACGAGTTCGACTTCGCCCACGCGATCGACGTGCTCTACCACGTCACCTTCGATGACTTCTGCGACTGGTACGCGGAGGCGATCAAGCCGCGGCTCTACGACGGCGACGGGGACGCGCAGGCGACGGCGCTCGCGAACCTCGAGCGGCTGCTGACGCTCCTGCATCCGGCGATGCCGCACGTGACGGAGGAGATCTGGTCGAACCTGCCGGGCCGGGAGACACGGCTGATCGTGGCGTCGTGGCCCGAGCCCGCGGGAGCCGATCCCGAGGCGGAGGCCGAGTTCGAGCCAATCCGCGTCGCCGCCGAGGTCTTCCGCCGCGCAGGTGTCAGGGCGCCGCTGGGCGAGGAGCAGCAGCGGATCTTCGACGCCGTGGTCAAGCCGGAGCGGACCAAGGTGGACGGCGGCAACGTCGAGGCCGAGGCCGAGCGGCTGCGCGGCGAGATCGCGCGCGCCGAGAAGATGCTTGCGAACGAGCGCTTCGTCCAGAACGCGCCCGGCGACGTCGTGGAGGCGGAGCGCGAGAAGCTGGAGCGCTACCGCCGCGAGCTCGATGCCCTCGGCGTCTGAGGCCTGGCTCGAGTCGCTCTCGCCCTGGCCGGAGGAGTTCGGCCTGGGGCGGATGCGAGCGCTGCTGGCCGAGCTCGGCGAGCCGCAGCGACGCTACCGCGCGATCCACGTCGTCGGCACGAACGGCAAGTCGACCGCGACGCGGCGGGCGGCCGCGTTCCTCGCGCGCGAGGGGCTGAGCGTCGGCGCCTACACCTCTCCGCACGTCGCCGGCTGGAGCGAGCGGATCCAGGTCGACCTCGAGGACGCCGACCTCGACGCGGCGCTCGAGCGCGTGCGGCCTGCTGCCGAGCGGCTCGCCGCGACGCAGTTCGAGGTGCTGACGGCCGCGGCGCTCGCGGAGTTCGCCGCCGCCGGGGTCGACGCCGCGGTCGTCGAGGCCGGCCTCGGCGGGCGGCTCGACGCGACGAACGTGCTGGACGCGCGCGTCGTCGCGCTGACGAACGTCGCGCTCGACCACACCGACGTGCTCGGCGACACGCGGGAGGCGATCGCGGCCGAGAAGCTGGCCGTGGTCCTGCCGGGTGCGACGGTTGTGCTGGGCGAGCCGGAGTGGGAGCCTCTCGCGCGCGCACGCGGCGCCGGGCGCGTGGTGCACGCGCAGGACGTCGGCCGCGCCGCGGCAGAGGCGCTGCTCGGGCGGCCGCTCGACGGCGAGGTCGAGGTCACCCTGGCCGGGCGCTTCGACCGCGTGGGCGACGACGTCTTCGCCGGCGCGCACAACCCCGCAGGGGTCGAGTGGCTGCTCGCGCGGCTGCCGCGGCGCGACTACGTCGTCGTCGCCTCGATCCTCGCGGACAAGGACGCGGACGCGATGCTGCGGGCCCTCGCACGCGCAGGGCGCGTCCTCGTCGCCACCGAGTCCCACAGCGCTCGAGCCCTGCCTGCGCAGGAGCTCGCAGAGCACGCGCGACCGCACTTCGCCGCCGTCGAACTGGCCGAGGAGCCCACCGCCGCGCTCGCCCGTGCGCGCGAGCTTGCGGGCGACGACGGGGCCGTGCTGGTCACCGGCTCGCTGTACCTGCTCGCCGATCTCACCGTCCGACTCGAGCACGTACCATGGGGCAGTTCGGCGAGCGCCTGAGCGTCTTCGCGGTCGCCGTCGTCGTCGTTCTGGCGATCGTCGGCCTCGCGTTCGGCGCGGGCTACCTCGTCGGGAAGCTCCTGCTCTGAGGAGACGATCGTGGCCCCGCTGCTCGCAAACGGAATCTTCGACTTCTTCAGCCACAGCACATGGATCGTCATCCGCAACCTGACCTCGTTCTTCGTCGCGGTGTTCTGGCTCTCGATCGGCTTTTGGGTCTTCAAGGACGCACGGCGGCGGATCGAGGATCCCTGGCTCGTCGGGATGGCGACCGTCCTCGGGCTGATCCCGCCGTTCCTGGGCGCGCTCGTCTACATGCTCTTCCGCCCGCCCGAGTACCTCGACGACGTGCGCGAGCGCGAGCTCGAGATCAAGGCGATGGAGCAACGCCTTGCGCGCCGCGACCTGCACTGCCCGGTTTGCCGCGCCGAGGTCGACCCGTCGTTCCTCGTCTGCCCCGTCTGCACAACGCGGCTGCGCCAGTCGTGCCGGACCTGCAAGCAGCCGCTCGAGGCGCTCTGGCAGGTCTGCCCGTACTGCGAGACGCCGGTCGAGCCGGCCGCGGTCGAGGCGCTGGGCGAGACCAAGGCGCTGACGCCCCCGCGCCGCGAACGCCGCGCGTAGACTCCGCCGCCGGAATGGCGGTCGAGCGCACACTGGTCCTCATCAAGCCGGATGCCGTCGGGCGCGGTCTCGCCGGTGAGATCCTCGCGCGGTTCGAGCGGCGCGGCCTGGCGATCCGCGACGCCAAACTCGTCCAGGTCGACCGCGAGCTGGCGGAGGAGCACTACGCCGAGCACGCGGAGAAGCCGTTCTTCGGCGAGCTGGTCGAGTTCATCACCTCGGCGCCGACGCTCGCGCTCGCGCTCGAGGGCGAAGGCGCGATCGCGACCGTGCGGCGGACGATGGGCGCGACGAACCCCGCCGACTCCGAGCCGGGGTCGATCCGCGGCGACCTAGCTCTCTCGATGCCGGACAACCTCGTGCACGGCTCCGACTCGCCGGAGTCCGCCAAGCGCGAGCTCGCCCTCTGGTTTTCGTGAGCGAGCCCGACTACGTCGCGATCAACCGCGACGGCTGGACGCAGGCGAACGCGGAGTACACCGACCGGCAGGCCGACGGCGCTTGGGCACAGCAGGAGATCACCTGGGGCCAGTGGTCCCGACCGGAGAGCGAGATCGGGATCCTGCCGGAGCTCGAAGGGCTGGACGTGGTCGAGCTCGGCTGCGGGACCGCCTACTTCGGCGCGTGGCTGAAGCGGGCGGGCGCGCGGCGGGTCGTCGGTGTGGACGTGACGCCGGCGCAGCTCGAGACCGCGCGCCGGCTGAACGAGGAACACGGCCTCGGGCTCGAGCTGATCGAGGCCAACGCCGAGGACGTGCCGCTGCCCGACGAGTCGTTCGACCTCGTCTTCTCCGAGTACGGCGCGTCGCTCTGGTGCGATCCGCAGAAGTGGATCCCGGAGGCCGCGCGGCTGCTACGTCCGGGCGGTGAGCTCGTCTTCATGCGCGGCACGACGCTCCGGCTCCTCTGCGCGCCGGACGAGGGCAAGACGACCGACCGGCTCGCGCGGCCGCAGCGCGGCCTCTACAAGCTCGTGTGGGAGGACGACGACCCGGGCGTCGAGTTCCACCCCGGGATGGCGGACATGCTCGCGATCCTGCGCGCGAACGGCTTCGAGCTAGTCGATTTCCGCGAGCTGTTCGCGCCCGAGGACGCGGACGAGCACGAGTACTACGACGACCCTCCCGTCGCCTGGGCCAAGCAGTGGCCCGCCGAGGAGATTTGGCGGCTCCGCCTGCGCCGCCGCTGATCCTCGCCTCGACCTCCCCGCGCCGGCGGGAGATCCTCGAGCAGCTCCGGATCCCGTTCGAGGTCGTCGTGCCCCGGTACGAGGAGACCAGCGGCGACCCGGTCGAGCACGCGGTGGGCAAGGCCCGTTCCGTGGGGTCGTTCGGCGACCGGCCCGTGCTCGGCTGCGACACCGAGGTGGTCTGCGACGGGCGCGTCTTCGGCAAGCCCGCCACCGAGACGGACGCCGAGGAGATGCTCGAGAGCCTCGCCGGCAAGACGCACGAGGTCGTCTCCGGCCTCGTGCTGCTCACGCCGGCGTGGGAGGAGGTGCACCGTGAGGTGACGCGCGTGACCTTCCGCCCGCTCGACGCGCGCGACCTGGCGCACTACGTCGCGAGCGGCGAGTGGGAGGGCCGCGCCGGCGCGTACGCGATCCAGGGCCTCGGCGCGTCGCTCGTCGAGCGGATCGAGGGCGACTACCTCAACGTCGTCGGCCTACCGGCGGGGCTGCTGGTGCGCCTGCTGGCCGAGCGCTTCGCGGGCGTCTACGGGTTCGGCTGAGCCGCTCGCGCGCCCGGAGCACGGACTGCTCCTTGTCCTTGACCTCGAGCACGCAGTCGAGCGGGAGGTCGCCGACGGCCTCCGCGAACGCCTCGAACGCGTCGAGGTCGACCGTCTCCGCGTGCGCGCCCGGCCGCTTGCCCGGCTCCTGCGTCGAAAAGTGCACCTCCTGGCGGCCGTCCCCGGCGCGCCAGGTCTCGCCCGCCGCGAGCACGGCCCCGCGGACGCCCAGCTCCTCCCGCGAGGGCGCCAGCTCGTGGTGGAACGCGTCGAAGACGACCGGCAGCTCGAGCGGCGCCGCGAGCTCGAGGACGCGGTCGAGCGGCCAGCGCTCGTCGTTCTCCAGCACGAGCCTCGCCTGCGCTCCCGGCGAGAGCCGCTCGAAGGCGGCCGCGAAGCGCCGGCCGGCTGCGTCCGGGTCCGCGGCGCCCGAGCCGACGTGCAGCACGATCCTGTGCGAGCGGTCGAGCCGGAGCGCGGAGAGCAGCCGGTCGTGGTAGTCGAGCTCGGCGACGGCGGCGGCGACCACCGACTCGCTCTGGGACGACAGGACGGTGTACTGGCCCGGGTGCGTGGAGAGCCGCACGCCCGAGCGCGCGATGAGCGTGCCGAGAGCTGCGAAGCGGTCATCTAGCTCGTCCCACCACGCGACCGTGTTGACCGGGTGCGACGCGAGTGGGATCAGGTTCGAGGTGACTCGGAAGACCTCGATCCCGTGCTCCTCGTTCCAGCGCAGGGTCGCCTCCAGCGCGTCGAGGTTCGCCTCCGCCAGCTCGAGCAGGCGCTCGGGCGTCGCGTTCGCGAGCCGCACGGTGCGCGCGGACGACGGGAGCTGCGTGTTCACGCACGCGTAGCCGAGGCGCAGGCCCATCTCCCCGGCGCGGAATTGCACTCCCGGGCTACGCGGACCGCTCGCCGCGGACCAACGCGTACAGGCTGTCGTGCTCCTCGCGGCAGGCGGGGCAGCCGGCGAGATGGGCGCGGAGCCCGGGGATCGCCGCGTCGGCGTCGGTGCCGGCCAGCTCGAGCTCGACGTAGCGGTCGAGCAGCTCGAAGCAGGCGTCGCAGCCGAGCTCCTCCTCCGCCGGGCCGAGGACGCGGCCGATCGTCTGATCGAGATCGTGGTTGTCGCTCATCGTTCCTCCGTCACGTCGAGGCCCTGCCGGCTCAGCTCGTCCCGCAGCTTGCGGCGGGCGTCGTGCAGCGTCTTGTACAGCGCGCCGCGCGAGGTGCCCAGTCGCTCGGCCAGCACGTCGATCGGCACGCCGTTCACCGCCAGCGCCACGAGCACCCGGCGCTGGTGCGGTGTCAGCGCCTCGTCGATCGCGCTTCGCACCGCCGAGAGCAGCTCGCCGCGCTCCGCCTCGGCCTCCGGGCCCGCGGCGGCGCTCGAGAAGACGCTCCAGCTCTCGGGCTCGAGCGGCACCTCGCGGCCCTGCCAGGCGCGCTTGCGCAGCTTCACCGCCGCCTCGTAGAGCGCGAACTTGTAGGCCCAGGTGGTGAAGCGGCTGGCGCCGCGGAAGTCGTCGAGCCGCCGCAGGACGGAGACGAGCGCGTCGTCGGCGGCCTGTGCGGCGATGTCATCGAGATCGCCGCCGCGCAGGTGCGGAAGCGTCGCCCTGCGGCGGGACACCTCGAAGCGGGAGGCCCGCAGCAGCAGCGCGTGCAGGCGCGCGACGGCCTCCTCGCGGGTCGCTCCCTCGGCGCGCAGCGCGGCGACCCACTCGCGCGACTCGGGGTCGAGCGGCGTGGGCGACGCGATCGTCGGGAGGGCGGCGGCCGGCTCCACGGGCCGCACGCTAGCGGCGCCGGCGCTCATGCCGCGGTCTCCTCGTCGAGCGGCGCGAGGATGCGGACCGCGAGCTCCGGCGAGCAGCCCCGCTCGACCAGCTCGATCAGCGCGTGCAGGTCGTAGCCGTGCCGCCTCGCGACGGCGCCCGCCAGCGACGGCTCGAAGCCGGCCGCGACGAGCTGGTCACGGCGCCAGCGGAGGACCTCGTCCCCCGCCGGCGCCGACTTCAGATCCGTCTGCATGGTCCGTTGGTGTCGCAGGAGCCTCGGTCCTTACCGGAAGCGACCCGGGAACTGGCCGATGATCCCGGCCGAGAGCATGTCCGCCATTCCCAGGATCTGCACGTGCACCTGGTCGTAGGCCGCGACGTCGGCGTCCCAGTTCCCCTGCAGGTGCGCGACCGCCTCGTCGGTGGTGAGCGCGAGGTGGGTGTGCATCATCGTGCGCATCTCGTCCAGCGGCCAGAAGCGCGGGTTCGCGCGGTGGAGGAACGCGGCGATCTGATCTGCGTTGTCGACCCAGCGGGCCTGCGCCGCGGCGAGCCCCGCGCTGTCGCCGGCCTTCGCGGCGGCGATCACGTCGGCCGCGATCAGGATGTGGTCGCGCAGCAGCGCGGTCAGCGCGTCGCCGGCGGCCGTCCCGTAGAACGGCTTGATCGCGTTGCCGATGTCGACCTGGTTGCGCAGCAGGCGGGCGACGGTCGCGTCGGTGTCGGGCGTGCCGCCCTCGAGGCTGATGATCGCGAGCCGCGTCCACGTGATGTGGTCCTCCCAGAGCTTGCGCATGTCCATCCGCAGGGCGACGCCCTTGGCCGAGAGCGCCGCCTGGTGGTGGGCGTGCTCGGGTGCGTTGCCGTGTGCCTGCGCCATGTTCATGCCGCCCGAGAAGGCGAGCGCGACGAGAGCGCTGAAGAGCGCGACGAGCGCCGTCAGCGCGAGGGGGACCGGCCGTCCCGGCCGGGAGTCGGTGCTGTTCATGTGAGCCTTCCTTTCGGGTGTGCGAGGTGGAGTCGGTGGTGCGGCTTGGGACGGAGGCCCCACGCAGCGAGAACGAGCCCGGCGGCCTCGACCGCCTTCGTCGCGAGCGCGAGGCCCTCGAGCGGGTCGACGTCCGGGTGGATCACCGGGATGCCCGTCGTGACCGCGAGCGCGTAGCTGACGATCAGGCCCGCGAAGACGGCCGCCGTGGCGGCGAAGGCGGCGAACGTCGGCCGGCGGGTGAGCACGACGGCCAGCCCCGCCAGCAGGACCGCTGACGCCACGAACCCGGCCCCGGCGCCGGCCGTCTCCCGGAAGTGCTCCGGGGCCAGCGCCGCGTGGATCCCCGCGCTGATCGCGCAGGCGAGGACGACGGCGTCGGTGCGTGTCTGGGACGGGGTCACGTGACGATCACCGTCCCCTTCATGTCGTGGCTGTGCAGGGTGCACTCGTAGTGGTAGGTGCCGCTCTTGGCGAAGGTGATCGAGACGCTGTCCCCGCGCCCGACCTTGTGGTCGGGCTGGCCGTCGACCCGGACCGTGTGCGTGAAGTTGTCGTTGTTCGTCCAGGTGACGGTCTCGCCGGCCTTGATCCGGACGACGTCCGGGTCGAAGCGGTAGCTCTTCGCCATCGAGACCTGGTTCGTGTCGACCGGGGTCGACGACTTCGAGCCGCCGCAGCCCGCGGCGAGCGCCACGACGGCCGCGAGCGCCGCGACGGGAAGCAGGAGCCGGCGGAGCCTCACGACTGCGACACCGCCAGCGCGGGCCGCCGCACGACCGCGAGCACAGCGCCCGCGAACACGAGCACGAACGCCGCCAGGTCGAGCACCTCCGCGATCGTGTGCGCGAAGAGGAAGACGGTCCAGTCGAGGTGGTAGGTCATGTAGACCGCCTCCGCCGCGGCGAACAGCGAGAAGGCGGTGCCGAGCAGCGCCAGCTCGCGCCGAAACGCCACCCAGGCGAAGCCGGCGCCGAGCGCGAACGCTGCGATGTGAACGGCCATGAAGAACGAGGTGGGCAGGTCGTTGACCCAGCTGCCGTAGGGCATGGAGTCCTCCTTGTGGAAGTGATGTCGGAGGAGTGAGTGCGGGGTCGCGGTGGGTTCTTACGCGGCTCCGGGGCGATTCCCGCAAAGAGGGAACTTCTGCAGCCGCGTCGCTAGACTCGGGCGAGCCGATGGGTCTCCTGGGCTACTTCAACGGCTTCGGCGGCCGCGACATGGCCGTCGACCTCGGAACCGCGAACACGCTCGTGTACGTGCGCGGCCGCGGCATCGTGCTCTCGGAGCCGAGCGTGGTCGCGATCGACCAACGCACCGGCGAGGTGCACGCCGTCGGCGTCGAGGCGAAGCGCATGCTCGGCCGCACGCCCGGGACGATCTCCGCGATCCGCCCGCTGAAGGACGGCGTGATCGCCGACTTCGACGTCACCGAGCAGATGCTGCGCCACTTCATCCAGAAGGTGCACCAGCACCGCTTCGCGCACCC
>DASSQK010000231.1:0-6278 GCA_035702555.1 Gaiellaceae bacterium
GCGGGCGATGGAGGGCGACCCGAAGTACGAGGCCTCGCAGGTCTTGCCGGACTTTCCGTACGCGCAGTACGCCGGGCTGCTCGGCTTCCTCGGGATCCGCGTCGAGAAGCCGGAGGAGGTCGGCCCGGCCTGGGACGAGGCACTCTCGGCCGACCGGCCGGTGCTCTACGAGGCGATCACCGACCCGGAGGTCCCGCCGCTGCCGCCGCACATCACCTTCGAGCAGGCACGGTCCCTGATGAGCGCGCTGAAGGGCGATCCCGACCGCGGCGCGGTGATCAAGGAGTCGTTCAAGCAGAAGATCGAGGAGTTCATTCCCGGACGGTGATCGCGAGCACGACCACGCGCGTGCAGGCACCTGTCGCGAGCCTCCGCGTCTCTGCCTACACGGTCCCGACCGACGAGCCCGAGTCCGACGGCACGGCGGAATGGGACTCGACCACGATCGTGGTGGTCGAGGCGAGCGGGGGCGGCGAGAGCGGGATCGGCTACACCTACGCGCCGGCCGCGGCGGGCGCGCTCGTCGAGGAGAAGCTCGGCGAGCTCGTGCGTGGCCGCGACGCCCTCGCGCCCGGCGCGACCTGGGATGTGCTCGCGGCGGCGCTGCGAAACGCCGGGCGGCCCGGAATCGCCTTCTGCGCGCTCTCGGCGGTCGACGCGGCGCTCTGGGACCTGAAGGCGCGCCTGCTCGAGCTCCCGCTCGTCGACGTGCTCGGACGTGTCCGCGACGAGGCTCCGGTGTACGGCAGCGGCGGCTTCACCTCGTACACGCTCGACCGGATCCGCGAGCAGCTCGGCGGCTGGGTGGCTCAGGGCATCCCCCGCGTGAAGATGAAGGTCTCGCGCGACCCGGGGCGCGACCCGCAGCGGCTCGACGTCGCGCGGCAGGCGGTCGGCGACGACGCGGAGCTGTACGTCGACTCGAACGGCGCGCTCTCGCGCAAGGAAGCGCTCGCGTGGGCGGAGCGGTTCGCGCGCGAGTGGGGCGTGACCTGGCACGAGGAGCCGGTGAGCTCGGCCGATCTCGACGGGTTGCGGTTCCTGCGCGAGCGCGGGCCCGCCCGCCTCGACATCGCCGCCGGCGAGTACGCCTACGTGCCCGCCGACTTCCGCAACCTGATCGGCTGCGTCGACTGCCTGCAGGCCGACGTGACGCGCTGCGGCGGGATCACCGGCTTCCTGCGCGCGGGCGCGCTCGCCGACGCGTTCGGCCTCGAGCTCTCCGCGCACTGCGCGCCGGGCGCGAGCGCCGCGGCCTGCTGCGCCGTCCCGCGCTTCCGCCACCTCGAGTGGTTCCACGACCACGTCCGCCTCGAGCCGCTGATCTTCGACGGCGTCCTCGAGCCGGTCGGCGGCGCGCTGCGGCCGGACCGCTCGCGGCCGGGCAACGGCCTCGCGCTCAGGCGCGCCGACGCGGAGCGGTTCGCGGCATGAGCCGCACGATCCGGGTTCCGTCGCAGGACCCGCGCTTCCACACGCCGCCGGTGGGGCGCGACACCGTCGACGTGCTCGGGCTCGAGCACGACCTGCGCGGCGCGATCGAGGGCGAGGTGCGCTTCTCCGCGGGCGACCGCGGCCTCTATTCGGCGACCGGCGCGAACTACCGCCAGCTGCCGATCGGCGTCGTCATCCCGCGGTCGAAGGACGACGTCGTCGAGACGGTGCGGCTCTGCCGCGAGTACGGCGCGCCGCTCCTCTCGCGCGGCGGCGGCACCGGCCTTGCCGGCCAGACCACGAACGTCGCCGTTGTGATCGACTTCTCGAAGTACCTCAACACCGTGCTCGAGATCGATCCCGAGCAGCGCCTCGCGCGCGTCGAGCCGGGGCTGATCCTCGACCACCTGCGCCACCAGGCGGAGTCGGAGCACGGGCTCACCTTCGGCCCCGATCCCTCGACGCACGAGTACTGCACGCTCGGCGGGATGATCGCGAGCAACTCCTGCGGCGTGCGCTCGATCATGGCCCAGTTCTACGGGCCGGGCCCGCGCACCTCCGACAACGTCCACGAGCTCGAGGTCCTGCTCTACGACGGCCGCCGCCTGCGGCTGCGCGAGGGCACCTCCGGCGACGAGGAGATCGACCGCCGGCTGCTCGAGCTGCGCGACCGCTACGGCGACCTCGTGCGCGAGCGCTTCCCCGACATCCCGCGCCGAGTCTCGGGCTACAACCTCGACGACCTGCTGCCTGAGCGCGGCTTCCACGTGGCGCGCGCGCTCGCGGGCACCGAGAGCACCTGCGTCACCTACCTCGAGGCGACGGTGCACCTGCTGCACAGCCCGCCGCACCGCTCGCTGCTCGTCCTCGGCTACGAGGACGCGCCGACGGCCGGCGACGCGGTGCCGACGGTGCTTGCGCACAAGCCGCTCGGGCTCGAGGGCATGGACGACACGCTCGTGACCGACATGACGCTGCTCGGCAAGCACGTCCACGACCTCTCGCGCCTCCCGGACGGCCACGGCTGGCTGCTCGTCGAGTTCGGCGGCGAGGACAAGGACGAGGCCGACTCGCACGCGCGCAAGCTGATGGGCGAGCTGAAGGTCGGCAAGGACGGCCTGCGCGGGATGAAGCTGTACGACGTCCCCGAGCAGGAGGAGCACGTCTGGAAGGTGCGGGAGGCGGGCCTCGGCGCAACGGCGTTCATCCCGGGCAAGCACGACACCTACGAGGGCTGGGAGGACTCGGCGGTGCCGCCCGAGCGGATCGGCGACTACCTGCGCGACCTCGGCAAGCTCGCGTCGAAGCACGGCTACGAGAGCTCGCTCTACGGCCACTACGGCAACGGCTGCGTCCACGCGCGCTGGAACTTCGACCTCTCTAGCAAGCCCGGCCTCGCGGCGTACCGCGTCTTCGTCGAGGAGGCGGCCGATCTCGTCGTCTCCTACGGCGGCTCGATCTCGGGCGAGCACGGCGACGGCCAGTCGCGCGGGGAGCTACTGCCGAAGATGTTCGGGCCGGAGCTGATCCAGGCGTTCCGCGAGTTCAAGGCGATCTTCGACCCCGACCGGAAGATGAACCCGGGCAAGGTGGTCGACCCGTACCCGCTCGACTCGAACATCCGCCTCGGCCCGGAGACGTTCAGCCCCCCACGCGTCGACTCGCACTTCGCCTTCCTGAAGGACCAGGGCTCCTTCGCCCACGCGACCACCCGCTGCGTCGGCGTCGGCAAGTGCCGGCACACGGAGGGCGGCGTGATGTGCCCGAGCTTCATGGTCACTCGCGAGGAGAAGCACACGACGCGCGGGCGCGCGCACCTGCTCTGGGAGATGCTGAACGGCGGCGAGCTGACCATGTGGCACGACGACGAGGTCGACGAGGCGCTCGACCTCTGCCTCTCCTGCAAGGGCTGCACCAACGACTGCCCGGTCGGCGTCGACCTGCCCACGCTGAAGGCCGAGTACCTCTCCCATCGGTACAAGCGGCGCCTGCGGCCGCGGGCCGCCTACGCGTTCGGGCTGATCGACCAGGCCGCGCGCGTCGCTTCGCGCGTCCCGGCGCTGGCGAACGCGACGGCGCGGACGCCGCTCTTCAAGCGCGCGACCGGGATCCATCCCGAGCGGCACGTGCCCGAGTTCGCGCCGGTGACCCTGAAGGACTGGTTCGCGTCCCGGCCGTTGCGCAACGGCGGCGGCAGGCGCGTGATCCTCTGGGCGGACACGTTCACGAACCACCTCGAGCCGGAGGTGGGCGTGGCGGCCGTCGAGGCACTCGAGGACGCGGGCTTCCACGTCGTCGTCCCGCAGGGCCACCTCTGCTGCGGGCGGCCGCTCTACGACTACGGGATGCTCGACCTCGCCGAGGCGTACCTGCGCAAGGTGCTGTCGGCGCTGCGCGAGGAGATCCGCGCCGGGACTCCCGTGGTGGGGATCGAGCCGAGCTGCGTGGCCGTCTTCAAGGACGAGCTGACGAAGCTCTGGCCGATGGACCAGGACGCGCAGCGCCTGAAGACGCAGACGTTCCACTTCAGCGAGCTGCTCGCCCAGCAGGAGGGCTGGCAGCCGCCGCAGCTGCACCGCAAGGCGATCCTGCACGGCCACTGCCACCAGAAGGCGACCGGCGGAACGGGCCCCGACACGCAGCTGCTCGAGGCGATGGGCCTCGAGGTCGAGGAGCTCGACGCCGGCTGCTGCGGGATGGCCGGCGGCTGGGGCTACGAGGAGGGGCACTACGACGTCTCGATCGCCTGCGGCGAGCGCGTGCTGCTGCCGAGCGTGCGCGAGGCGCCGAGGGACGCGCTGATCGTCGCCGACGGGTTCTCGTGCCGGTCGCAGATCGAGCAGGCGCAGACCGGCCGCCGCGCGCTGCACTCCGCCCAGGTGCTCGCCCTGGCACGACAGTTCGGGCCGGAGGGGCCCGCCGAGCCGTACCCGGAGCGCGCCGCCCCGCCCCGACCCGCCGGGCGCCGCCGAGTCCTCCGCACGGTCGCCCTCGCCGCGGGGGCCGCCGCGACGGTCGGTGCAGTCGCCCGCTTGCAGGCGCCACACCGCTGACGCGACAATCGGGGCTGATGCGCGAGTCAGCCGCTGCCGCACGTGCCGGGGAGGCGCGAACCTAGTGGACGCGCTCCGCTTCGCCTCGCTGCTCGACGAGCTGCCGGCGGAGCGGACGAGCCTGCTCGACAACCTCGGCCGCATCCGCCGCGAGGTCGGGCCGGTCACGCCCGAGCTCTCCGACGCCCTTGCGGATCACATGAACATCCGACGCGGGGAAGTGGACGAGGTCGTCTCCTTCTACTCGTTCCTCCGCGTGCCGGTCGACGCGGTCCGCGTCTGCGTCGGGCCGGTCTGCGACTGCCTGGGGGCGAAGGATCTGCTGGCCCGCGAGCGGGAGCATTCCGAGGGCGTCGTGCTGGGCGTCGAGTGCCTCGGCCACTGCGACCTCGCACCGGTGCTCACACGGGGCGACGCGGTGGAGCCCGCGGTCACGCACCTGGCGAACGGCTTCCTGCTGGAGCCGGACGACCTGCGGGAGCCGCCCGAGGTCGCACCGGACGAGCTGCTCGGCGCGCTGGAGGACGCGGGCCTGACGGGCATGGGCGGGGCGGGCTTTCCCACCTGGCGCAAGTGGGACGCGGTGCGGCGTGAGCCCGGCCCACGCGTGGTGGTCGTGAACGCCGACGAGGGCGAGCCCGGGACGATCAAGGACCGCTACGTGATGGAGCTCCGCCCCCACCTGCTGATGGAAGGGCTCGAGCTCGCGATGCGCTTCTGCGAGACGGAGGAGGCCTACGTCTACCTGCGCGAGGAGTACGCGACCTCCCGTGCCCGGCTCGCAGAGGCGATCGAGGCGCGGCACTTGCCGGTTCGGATCGTCGTCGGAGCCGGGTCGTACGTGTGCGGCGAGGAAACGGCGATGCTCGAGTCGATGGAGGGCAGGCGCGGGATGCCCAGGCTGCGCCCGCCGTTCCCGGCCCAGTCCGGGTACCTGGGCCGCCCGACGCTGATCAACAACGTCGAGACGCTGGTGCACGTCGCCCGGATCGCGCGCGGCGAGTGGGCACCGGCCCGCCTCTGGTCGGTCTCCGGCGCGGTGCGCGAGCCCGGCTGCTACGAGGCGCCGCTCGATGTCACCGCGCGAGCGCTGATCGACGACTTCGCCGGCGGCCCCACCGGGGAGATCGGCGCCATCGTCCCGGGCGGCGCGGCGAGCGGCCTCCTGCCGCCGACCGCGCTCGACGTCCCGCTCACCCGGGAGGCGCTGGCCGAGTGGGGCGCTTCGCCGGGCTCGGCCGGCCTCCAGGTCTTCCCCGCCTCCTACCCGACGCTGCGCCTCGTCTCCGAGACGATGCGCTTCTTCGCGGAGGAGTCGTGCCAGAAGTGCACGCCGTGCCGGATCGGGACGCGTGGAGTCCTGCACGTGCTCGAGGAGCTCGCCCACGGCGAGGCTGCGATGCCGCGCGCGCAGGTCGAGCAATGGCTCGACGCGATGGCCTCGACGTCGATCTGCGGCCTCGGCCAGGCCGCGCCGGTCCCGGTGCGCGGGGCGTTCCGCCACTGGCCGGAGCTGTTCGCCGAGCTCGGAGAGCCGCGGTGAAGGCGGTCGTCGAGTTCACCCTCGACGGCAGGCGCGTGAGCGCCCCCGAGGGCGAGCTGCTCGTCCACGCCGCCGCGCGCCACGAGGTCTTCATCCCGACCCTCTGCCACGACGACAAGCTCGAGCCGTACGGAGGCTGCCGGGCCTGCGTCGTCGACGTCGAGGGCGCGCCGAGGCCGATGCCCGCCTGCGCGACCCGCGTCTCGGAGGGGATGGCCGTCTCCACGAACGCGAACGTCCCCCAGCTG
>DASSQK010000232.1:0-5582 GCA_035702555.1 Gaiellaceae bacterium
CCGAGGTCGAGCACCTCGTAGTTGTTGCAGCCGAGGACGACCCCGACGATGTTCTTGCCGATGTCGTGCACGTCGCCCTTGACCGTGGCGAGCACGATCTTCCCCTGGGCGCGCCCGAGGCCGCTGCGCCTCTTCTCCTCCTCCATGAACGGCTCGAGGTACGCGACCGCCCGCTTCATCGCCCGGGCGCTCTTGACGACCTGCGGGAGGAACATCTTCCCGCTCCCGAAGAGGTCGCCGACGATTCCCATGCCTGCCATCAGCGGGCCCTCGATCACGTCCAGCGGCTGGTCGAGCTGCTGCCGTGCCTCCTCGGTGTCCTCCTCGATGTAGTCGACGACGCCGTGGACGAGTGCATACGAGAGCCGCTCCTCGACGGGGGCCTCGCGCCAGGAGAGGTCGACCTCGCGCTTCGTCGCCTCGCCCTTCACGCGGCCGGCGTACTCGACGAGCCGCTCGGTCGCGTCGGCGCGGCGGTCGAACAGCACGTCCTCGACGAGCTCGAGCAGGTCGGGCTCGATGTCCTCGTACACCATCAGCTGGCCCGCGTTGACGATCCCCATGTCTAGGCCGGCGCGGATCGCGTGGTAGAGGAAGGCGGCGTGCATCGCCTCGCGCACGTGGTCGTTGCCGCGGAACGCGAACGAGAGGTTCGAGATCCCGCCCGAGACGCGGGCGCCGGGGCAGCGCTCCTTGATCGGCGCGATCGAGTCGATGAACGCCTTGGCGAAGCCGGCGTGCTCCTCGATCCCGGTCGCGACCGCGAGCACGTTCGGGTCGAAGACGATGTCCTCCGGCGCGAAGCCGAGGCGGTCGACGAGCAGGCGGTACGCGCGCTCGCAGATCGCGACCTTGCGCTCGACAGTCTCCGCCTGGCCCTGCTCGTCGAAGGCCATCACGATCACGGCCGCTCCGAGCTCCCGTACTCGGCCGGCCTGCGCGAGGAACGGCTCCTCGCCCTCCTTCAGCGAGATCGAGTTGGCGATGCCCTTGCCCTGCACGCACTCCAGCCCGGCCTCCAGCACCTCGAAGCGCGAGCTGTCGACGACGACCGGGATCCGCGCGACCTCGGGCTCCGACGCGATCAACCGCAGGAACGTCGTCATGGCCTCGACGGAGTCGAGCAGGTCTGCGTCCATGTTCACGTCGAGGAGGTTCGCGCCGCCTCGCACCTGCTCGAGCGCGACCTCGACGGCGGTGGCGTAGTCGTCCTCCTCGACCAGGCGCCGGAACCGCGCCGAGCCGGTGACGTTGGTGCGCTCGCCGATCATCACGAAGCCGGTGTCCGGGCCGATCTCGAACGGCTCGAGGCCGCTGTAGCGCGGCCGCCGCGGCGGCTCCGGGAGTGCCCGCGGCGGGATGCCCCGCACCGCCGCCGCGATCTGGGCGGTGTGCTCCGGCGTCGTGCCGCAGCAGCCGCCGACGATGTTGAGGAACCCGTCCTCGGCGAACCCGCGCAGCAGCGAGCTCGTGTCGCCGGGTTGCTCGTCGTAGAGCCCGAGCGCGTTCGGCAGGCCCGCGTTCGGGTGGCACGAGACGTACGTCGTGGCGACGCGGGAGAGCGCCTCGATAACCGGCCGCATCTCGCGCGCGCCGAGCGAGCAGTTGACGCCGACGACCAGCGGCTCGGCGCGCTCGATCGAGATCCAGAACGCCTCGACCGTCTGGCCCGAGAGGTTGCGACCGCTGCGGTCGATCGCCGTGAACGAGATCCAGAGCGGCAGCTCCGGCACGGCCTGCCGGGCGGCGGCGATCGCAGCCTTCGCGTTGAGCGTGTCGAAGATCGTCTCGATCAGAAGCAGGTCGACCCCGCCCTCGCGCAGCGCCAGCATCTGCTCGGCGTATGACTCGACGACCCCGTCGAAGCCGACCGCGCGGTAGGCCGGATCGTCGACCTTCGGCGACAGCGAGAGCGTAACGTTCAGCGGCCCGACCGAGCCCGCCACGAGGCCGCCGTGCTCGTCCGCGACCTTGCGCGCGAGGCGGGCCCCCTCGAGGTTCATGTCGCGCACCGCCCCCTCGAGCCCGTAGTCGGCCTGCCCGATGCTCGTGGCGGTGAAGGTGTTCGTCGTCGCGATGTCCGCGCCCGCCTCGAAATACGAACGGTGGACGCTCTCCACGATCTCCGGCTGCGTGAGGTTGAGCAGGTCCGGGTCGCCCTTGACGTCCCGCGGGTGGTCGCGGAAGCGCTCGGCGCGCCACTCCTCCTCGCTCAGCCCGCGGTTCTGGAGGAGGACACCCCACGAGCCGTCGAGCACGACGATGCGCTCTGCGAGAAGTGCTTCGAGGTGTGCGCGTGCGTTCTGCAAACCGTTCGGCTCCCTGTCCAAGGCCTCGAGAGCCGGCTCGCTGCTTGGCTCTTTAGGCGTTTGGTAACCCGGTCGCCAAGCTGCCTTCAAAGCTTTCCGGGTTCGCTGAGCCTAGCAGCCGCGGCGTGCGGCTCAGGTGCCGGGACTAGCCGCGGCCGGCGACGTCGAGCTGGTTCTCGGCGTGGCGGATCCGCTGCTCGAGCTGCCAGCGGTCGGCGTCCGAGTCGCCGCTCTCGACCTGCTCGAGCTCGGCGCGGGCCGCGTCGAGCTGCTCCTGCGCGCGAGCCGCGTCGATGTCGCGCGCCTCGACCGCGTCCTCGACGAGCGCCAGTGCGCGATCCTGCTCGACCTTGAAGAAGCCGGCGCCGGTCGCGAACTCGACTACCTCGCCGGAGTCGCGGTCGCGGTAGATGCGGGTCGAGCCGGCCTTCAGCATCGCGACGAGCGGCGCGTGCCGTGCGAGCACGCCGATCTCCCCCGCGTCGCCGGGCACGACCAGCATCTCGACCTCGCCCTCGAAGGCCGCTCCCTCGGGCGTGACGAGGGAGAGCTCGAACGTCTTCCCCGCCACGGCTACGCGGGTACCGGCTCGGCCTCTTCTTCGGCCTCGGCCTGCGGCTCCTCGGCCTCGGGCTCGTCCTCGGCGGACTCGTCTCCGCGGGCCTTGGCCACGGCTTCGTCGATCGTGCCGACCATGTAGAAGGCCTGTTCCGGGAGGTCGTCGTGCTTGCCGTCGAGGATCTCCGTGAAGCCGGCGATGGTGTCCTCGAGCTTCACGAACTTCCCGGGCTGGCCGGTGAAGGCCTCGGCGACGAACATCGGCTGCGAGAGAAAGCGCTCGATCTTGCGCGCCCGCTGCACGATCAGCCGGTCCTCGTCCGAGAGCTCGTCCATCCCGAGGATGGCGATGATGTCCTGCAGGTCCTTGTAGCGCTGCAGCACCTCCTGCACACGTGTCGCGGTCTCGTAGTGCTCGGGCGAGACGACGTCTCGCGCGAGCGCGCGCGACGAGGAGTCGAGCGGGTCGATCGCCGGGTAGATCCCCTTCTCGGAAATCGGCCGCGAGAGCGTGATGAACGCGTCGAGGTGGGCGAACGTGTTCGCCGGGGCCGGGTCGGTCAGGTCGTCGGCGGGGACGTAGATCGCCTGCACCGAGGTGACCGAGCCCTCGCGCGTCGAGGTGATGCGCTCCTGCAGCTGGCCCATCTCCGTCGCGAGCGTCGGCTGGTAGCCGACCGCGCTCGGCATGCGGCCGAGCAGCGCCGACACCTCGGAGCCCGCCTGGACGAACCGGAAGATGTTGTCGATGAAGAGGAGCACGTTCGCGCCCTGGTCGCGGAAGTACTCCGCCATCGTCAGGCCGGTCAGCGCCACGCGGAGTCGCGCGCCCGGAGGCTCGTTCATCTGCCCGAAGACGAGCGCGGTGTCCGAGAGCACTCCCGACTCCGTCATCTCGAGCCAGAGGTCGTTGCCCTCGCGCGTGCGCTCGCCGACCCCTGCGAAGACCGAGTTGCCCTGGTGCTCGCGCGCGACGTTGCGGATCAGCTCCTGGATGAGGACGGTCTTGCCGAGGCCCGCACCGCCGAAGAGGCCGACCTTGCCGCCCTGCACGAACGGCGCGACCAGGTCGATGACCTTGATGCCCGTCTCGAAGATCTGCATCGTCGGCTGCAGGTCGTCGAACGACGGCGGGTCGCGGTGGATCGGCCAGCGCTCGCCCTCGTCGACCGCCTCGTCGCCGTGGTCGATCGTCTCGCCGAGGACGTTGAAGAGCCGGCCGAGCGTCGGCTTGCCGACGGGCACGGTGATCGGCGCGCCGGTGTCGATCACGTCGACGCCGCGCGGAATGCCGTCGGTCGCGTCCATCGCGACCGCGCGGACGCGGTCGTCGCCGAGGTGCTGCTGCACCTCTGCGATCAGGTCGGGCTCGTCGCCGCCGCGCTCGATGCGGAGGGCGGAGTAGATCTCGGGGAGCTCGTCGGCGAACACGGCGTCGATGACGACGCCCTTGATCTCGATCACCTTGCCGACGTTCTGGTTCTGGCCGTTTTCAGGCATGTGTCTCCTGGAGAGGCGGTTCGGGTGCGGTGCCCAGGCCGCGACGGGGCCGCCTGCCCGGGATTCGGATTCTAGCGAAGCCCCGCTGCCGATCGGGCTTCGGAAACGCCTTTCCGTCCTCTGTCATCGCAGCCACCCTGGCCGCGTGGTCGAGGCTTCAGACGTACGAGGTGACGAGCGACGGGAACATCGCTCGAACAGTATCCGCAGGAGGGTCTGTCGTTACGGGGCGCCGGTCGTCGGTTCCTGGAGAACCGGGCCGCCGCGCAGCGAGCGGTTGGCGGCGGAGACGCGGATCTGCTGGAGCGCGTTCAGGTGCTCGAGCGCCGCGGAGGTGCGCAGGTTCATGGTCTCGACCGCGGCGGGGGCCAGGTTGATCGCGGCAGCCTGGCTGCGCTCGGTGCCGACCGAGCTCGAGCGCACGGCGGAGGTGGCGAGCACGCTGCCGAGGCCGACGAAGGCGACGGCCATCGCGGCGGCCGCCGGTGCGACCCGCAGCCGGAACCGCCGGCGCATGCGGCCGATCTGGACCGGCTGCTCGAGCTGCTCGAGCGGCGCGGCGCGGAGCGTGAGCGTGAGCCCGTTCGTCCGCTCGCGGAAGCCGCGGCAGGACGAGCAGTGCGCGAGATGCGCGCGCAGCAGCACCCGCTCGAAGGTCGACAGCTCACCGTCGAGCTCGATCGACGACCATTGGCGGGCGCGCTCACAGTCGGCAGACATTGCCCTCACGATAGCTTCGACGGCGGTGGCTGCGAGAAGTTAGACCCTCACACGAGGGAGTGGCGGCTGTCGACGAGCACTCCGATCAGCACGAGGATCAGGCCCAGGACGATGAACACGGCCGAGTTGTTGATCGTCTCGCTCTGCTCGTCAGCGGTCGCCCACCGCAGCCTGCGCCCGCCCATGAACGGGAACGGCATCGCGCCTCCCCCGCCCTCCTCGGACTTCACCCGCGAGGGCCCGCGGTTGCCGACGAAGAACCCCGCCACCATCAGAAAGCAGCCGACCGCGTAGAACCCGAGCGAGACCGAGCGGTCGAGCGACGTGCCGACGAGCAGGCCGAGGAGCGCAGAGCCGACGACCGTCACGGCGCAGCAGCCGACGATCAGGAGCGCGAGACGGCGGAGCGCCGCGAGCACGTGCGCCTACGCGGGGAGCTGCTCGGGCTGCCCGGACTCGGGCTGCGCGGTCGTGCGGGAGCCGGCGCGCCGCATC
>DASSQK010000233.1:0-13683 GCA_035702555.1 Gaiellaceae bacterium
GTCGGCAGCGATCGTGGTGTACGCGTGGCCGATGTGCGGCGCAGCGTTCACGTAGTAGATCGGTGTCGTCAGGTAGTAGCGCATCGCAGTCAATGATACGAGCGGGCTTCGCGTGCCTCGCGCGGCGGCGCAGCGAGACCACGGCCGCGACCGCGGCGAGCGCAACGGCCAGGACGACCAAGATCGCCGGACTGGGCACGAGCCCGGAGCTGGGTCGCGGCGACTGCCCCGGGACGCTGAGCGGGAGCCGATCCGGCGCGGGCGTCGAGGCCCGCGGTTCGGACACTCGGTGCACGCTGCCCTGTGACCGGCTCGACAACTGGTGCGGAGACCGGAGGCTCGGGCGGCCCGTCACGGGCCTCGTGGAGAGGCTCGGGCGCGGAGCCGGATGAGAGGCGGCCGTGGCCGCGACCGGCGCAGTCACGCTCCGGACAGCGGACGCCTCGATCACGGTCGCGGGGCGGGCGGCCGGCGCCGGCGGGGCCTCGCTGCGCGAGGGCCGGTCGAATGCCGTTTGCGGCCGGGCCGCACGCGGCGTGGCGGCAGGGGGCGGCCCAACCGCCGCGGGAGGGGGCGGCGGAGGCGGCGCGGGCACCGTCCCGGGGACGGGTGCGGGCGGCGGGGCCGCAGCCGGAGGCGGCTCCGCGGGAGCGGGCAGGAAGAGCAGCGGATCGAGATAGCCCTCGGGATCGGAAGCCCGGCGCAGGCCGAGGTGCACCGACGGCACCTCGTGCTCTGCGACGCCGCTGAAGCCGACGGAGCCGACCGTCTCGCCCTCGGCCACGGCCGCGCCCCGTTCGACCGAGAGCGAGCCAAGATGCAGCAGCGTCACCGCGTACCCGTCAGGCGTCTGGATCGCGACCGTTCGTCCGCCGGTCGGAACCGTCCCCGCGAACGAGACGACCCCCGTCGCCGGAGCCGCCACGGCGGCGCCCGGGGCAGCCCCGACGTCGATGCCGCGGTGGAGCCCCGCCGCATAGGGGTCGGGGCCGAAGTCGAACCCGCGCAGCACCGCACCCTGGACGGGCCAGGTCCACCCCCGCGCGCTCGCCGGCGCGACGAGCGCGGCGGCGGCCGCACAGCAGGCGAATCGCCAGAGAAGGGATCGGGTCTGTTGCCAGTTATGCAAACCTCGGCCACCGTACCAGGCGGCTTCGGCCGTTGTCAAATCGGCTTACAGCGAAGAACGATAGAGCCGGTTTCGCGGCACGCCGGTGAGCCGCGAGACGAGCTCGGCCGCCTGCCTCCGCGAGACGCCGGCGGCGACGAGCTCTGCGACCGCGGCCGCCGAGGCGCCGTCGTCCGTCGACACCTCTGCCTCGCCGAGCACGAACGTGATCTCGCCGCGCACGCCCTCACCGAAGCGCCCGGCGAGCTCCGCCACGCTTCCGCGGGCGACCTCCTCGAACCGTTTCGTCAGCTCTCGGCAGACGGCGGCCGGACGGTCCGGGATCGCGCGCGCGAGAACTCGAAGCGAGCGCGGGAGCCGCTGTGGCGACTCGAATGCGACCACCGGCCATGGCCACGTCGCCAGCTTCTTGCCGAGCTCCAGCAAAGCCTGCTCACCCCTCGGCAGGTAGCCGACGAACTGGTAGCGCTCCCCGACGAGCCCGCTCGCCACGAGCGCGGTCTCGACCGCGGACGGGCCCGGCACCACCGTGACCGGCACCGCCGTCTCGAGCGCCGCCCGCACGAGCCGCGCCCCGGGGTCGTTGATGCCCGGCAGCCCGGCGTCGCTGACCAGGGCGACCCGCTCCCCCGCCTCGAGCCGCGGCAGCACCTCCGCAGTCCGCTTCGCCTCGTTGTGCTCGTGATACGAGACGAGTCGCGCCGAGACGCCGTGCCGCGAGAGCAGCGCCCGCGTGTGCCGCGTGTCCTCGGCGAGCACGACGTCCGCCTCGCGCAGCTCGCGCAGCAGGCGCAGCGTCACGTCCTCGAGGTTCCCGATCGGCGTCGCGCAGACGACGAGCGGCACTATCGCTCCGCGGAGAGCGCCTCGAAGGCGATCATCCCGGCCCCGATCACCCCTGCGTCCGGGCCGAGTTGCGCCTCCACGATCCGCAGCGTGTCGCGGCCGGGCGGAAGCGCGTCCTGCGCGATCACCTCCCGCGCCGCGGGGAGCAGGAACTCGCCGGCGGCTTCGCCGAACCCCCCGCCGACCACGACCAGCTCCGGCTCGAGCGCGTTCACGAAGCTCGCGATCGCGGCGCCCAGGTGGCGGCCGACGTCGGACAGCAGCTCGAGCGCCGCCGCCTCTCCCTCCCGTGCTCGGCGCACGAGGTCGTGAGCGTCCGACTCCGGCCCGAACCGCTCGCGCGCGAACCCGTCCGCGGCCAGCCCTGTCGCGTACGACTCGAGGTGCCCGCGGCCGCCGCAGCGGCACGGCAGGCCGTCGAGCTCGACGACGACATGGCCGAGCTCGGCGCCGCTCCCGGTCGCGCCCCGGTACGGCGCGCCCCCGAGGATCAGACCGCCGCCGACGCCGGTGCCGAGCGTCAGCATCACGACGTGCTCGGCGCCCTGGGCGGCGCCGGCGCGCCATTCCGCGATCGCCGCGGCGTTGGCGTCGTTGTCGATCGCGATCGGGAGGCCGTGGCGCTCGCGCATCCGGTCGCGGAAGTCGACGTTCATGAGCGGCACGTTCACGGAGGCCACCGCGCGCCCCGCCCGTTGGTCGATCCGGGACGGGATGCCGAAGCCGAGTGCTGCCACGTCCGCCCCGGCGCGGAGCTCCTCCACGAGCGCGTCGAGCTGCGCCAGCAGCGCCTCCTCCGAGCCAACCTGGGTGTGCTGCTCCAGCCGCCCCTCGATCGATCCGTCGTGCTCGACGAGGGCCGCCGCGACCTTCGTCCCGCCGACGTCGACGCCGATGACTCGCGACTGCTCCGGCAAACCAGCCGGGTACCATACGCCGCCGGATGTCGGCCCCCGGAGAGAAGCCCTACCGCCTCTACCGCGGCGGCCGCACCAAGGGACGCGTGCCGGCCGTCGGAAGGCCCGAGAAGGCGCGGACGCGCGAGCGGCCCGAGCGCGACGGGCGCAGCCGCTACCGCGGGCCGGGGCCGAAGCCGGCCGCCCGCAGGCCGCGGCAGATCCGCTGGGGCCGCGAGCTCACGATCGCGCTCGTCCTGATCGTCCTGTTCTTCATCGTCTGGGCTGCGCTCGGCTACCTCGTCTTCCGCGGGGGCGTCAAGGACGCGAACAAGCGGCTTCCCGCGTCCGCCAAGCGCGCGCTCACGCCGGACACGGGCAGCCTGTTTTCGAACTCGACCGGCGTCCTGATGCTCGGCACCGACCACTCCACGGCCGCCTCGCGCGCCGGCGACCGACATTCGGACTCGATCACGATCCTGCGCACCGATCCGACGCATCACCGGCTCTACTACCTCTCGATCCCGCGCGACCTGCGCACCACCATCCCGGGCTACGGGGAGTCGAAGATCACGACCGCGTACCAGGTCGGCGGGCCGCGGCTCGCCATCCAGGCGGTCGAGAACGCGACCGGCCACGCGATCCCGATCAACCACGTCGTGCTCGTCAACTTCGGGCAGTTCAAGGACCTGATCGACGCCGTCGGCGGCATCGACATCGTCGTCCCCGAGCGGATCCAGTCGAAGTTCGACTGCCCGTACGGGACCGAGGCGCGCTGCGCCCGCTGGCCCGGGTGGCGCTTCCAGCCCGGCAAGCAGCACATGAGCGGGCAGCGCGCGCTCGTCTACTCGCGCGTCCGCAAGAACCTGCTCAATCCCGCCGACAGCGACATCACGCGCGGCGAGCGCAACCAGCAGGTCCTCCAGGCGCTGATGAGCAAGCTCGCGAGCTTCAGCACGTTCATGCGGCTGCCGTTCATCGGCAACGACCTGATGAAGCCGCTGGCCACCGACATGTCCGCGAACGACTTCGCGGCGCTCGGCTGGTCGAAGTTCCGCGGGCGGACGATCCACTGCCGGCTCGGCGGGACGTCCACCGGCGGCGACATCACGCCGAGCGAGGACAACGCGAACGTGATCCTGATGGTGCTCGGGAAGTCGGCGGTGCAGCCGCCCAAGCCGTCCGGCGACACCTACCCGCCCGGCTGCCTGCTCGGCACCCCGGCGGCCCGGGGCTAGGCCTCGGCGGGCTTCTTCTTCTCTTCCTTCTTCTTCTCGCCGCCGCCGCTGTCCTTGTCGGCGGAGGCGCCGTCCTTCGACTCCTTCTTGCGGGAGCCGCGGCCGTAGTCGGTGGTGTAAAAGCCCGACCCCTTGAAGTGCACCGCCACCGGATAGAGGACGCGCTCGAGCGGCCCCTCACCGCACTCCTCGCACTGCTCCGGCACGGGGTCGCCGATGCGCTGAAACACCTCGAAGAGATGCCCGTTCGGGCAGCGGTACTCGTAGATCGGCATGGGTCGCCGAAGCTTAGCTGGGTGGCCTTACGACGCCCGCTCGCGCCGGAGGGTCTCGCGGTAGCACGGCGCGTCCTCGAACGCGGCGAGGCCGGGCTGGGTCGGGCGGGGCTTCGAGCGCTTGCGGCGCGCGGCGGCGAGGGCGGCCGAGGCGCCGACGAGGCCGCCGATCGCGAAGGAGCGGAGGCGGCCGGCCCTGGTCTCGCGATCCATGCCGCGATTGTACGGTTGCCCTCGTGATCTGCACGCTCGGCGACGTGCTGCTCGACGTGGTCGTCCGGACGCCCGGAGCGCTCGCCGCGGGCGCCGACACCCCGGTCGAGACACGGCTCGCGACCGGTGGACAGGCCGCGAACGTCGCTGCCTGGGTGGTCGAGCTCGGCGGGTTGGCCCGGTGCATCGCCAAGCGGGCCGACGACCCGGCGGGCGAGCTCGCACGAGCGCTGCTGGAGGCGCGCGGGGTGCAGCTCGCCGGACCGGTGTCCGCGGGCTCGACGGGCGTCGTGGTGGCGCTGGTCGGGGACGATGGCGAGCGCACGATGGCGACCGACCGCGGCGTCTCGACGGAGCTGCGGGCCGGCGAGCTCGACGCGAGCTGGCTGGAGGGCTGCGAATGGCTCCACGTGTCCGGCTACGCCCTGCTCGCGGAGCCGATCGCGGAAGCCGCGCTCGCAGCGACGCGGCTGGCGCGCCGTCGCGGCGCCCGCGTCGCCGTCGACCTGTCGTCGTGGAGCGCGATCCGCGCGTACGGGGCCGAGCGCTTCCGTGCCAACCTCGACGCGGCCGCGCCGGACGTCGTGCTCGCGAACGAGCCCGAGTGGGAGATGGTCGGCGGCGCCTACGCGCTCGCCGAGACCGCCGTGATCAAGCGCGGCTCGCGAGGCGTCGAGGTGCGGACGCCGGCGGGCGTGGAGCGGCACGACCCGCTCGGCGCCGAGGTCGTCGACACAACGGGTGCGGGTGACGCGCTGGCAGCCGGCTTCCTCGTCGGCGGGATCGAGCTCGGCCTGGAGGCGGCCGCGCGGTGCGTCGGCCGGCTGGGGGCGGTGCCTTCGTGACCGAACTGTTGAGGATCGCGCCGGAAGTGCAACAAACCCTCCACGAGGGTGGGCCGGTCGTCGCGCTCGAGACTACGCTCGTCGCACACGGTTTCCCTCCCGGGGTGGGGGTGGAGGTGGGGCAGGCGGCGGAGGCGGCGGTCGTGTCCGAAGGGGCCGTGGCCGCAACGGTCGGGGTGCTCGACGGCGCCGTCGTGGTCGGGCTCGGGGCGGACGAGCTCGCGCGGTTCGGCGAGGCCGGCTCCGCGGCGCGCAAGGCAGGCCCGCGCGACCTCGGCGCGCTCGTCGCGAGCGGCGAGCTCGGAGCGACCACCGTCGGCGGCACGCTCGCGGCGGCTCGCCTGGCCGGGATCCGGTTCATGGGGACGGGCGGGATCGGCGGCGTTCACCGCGGTTACGCGGAGCTCCCCGACGTCTCCGCCGACCTGGCGCAGCTCGCGCGCACGCAGGCGCTCGTCGTCTCCTCCGGGATCAAGTCGCTCCTCGACGTGCCCGCGACGGCCGAGCTGCTCGAGACGCTCGGCATTCCCGTGCTCGGCTTTCGCACCGGCGAGCTCCCGCTCTTCTACAGCGCCGGCGGCGGCCCGCCGGTCTCCGCCCGCGTCGAGGAACCCGGGGAGGCGGCGCGGACGGCGCACGCGCACTGGGAGCTCGGCGGCGCCGCGCTCCTGCTCGCCCGCGACCCCGAGGACGGGATCGACGTCGAGCCGCTGGTCGAAAGGGCACTGGCGGCCGCGTCGGCGCAAGGCATCAGCGGCCAGGCCGTCACCCCGTTCGTGCTCTCGTTCCTGCACGAGCAGAGCGGCGGCCGCACCCAAGAGGTGAACCGCGAGCTGATCGTCGCGAACGCGCGCCTCGCGGCGCAGGTCGCGGTCGCCGCTACTCGCTGAACGAGCCGAGGAACTCGTCGATCGAGAGCGCCGGCAGCGTCTGCAGCTTCGCGCTCCCGCGCGCGCCGAGCGCTACCGAGACGCGCGCGACCGTGGCCGTGTCCGGAGCCTCGACGACGTTGACGAAGTCGAACGGTCCGAGCGTCGCCCACTGGTGCAGGACCTTGGCGCCGAGCTCCTCGACGTCACGGTTGACCTCCCGTAGCCGGTCGGGGTTCGCCTTCAGCGTCTGCACGCCCTGGGCGGTCAGGCTCGTCAGCAGGATGTAGGTGGGCATCGCGGCTCCTCCTCGATCGCGGACGGCCCGACTCTACTCGGGCGGCCTGGTCGAAGTAGAGGAGGCTCGCGCCGAGGACGACGACCGGCCAGAGGGCGCCCTCGGCGAGCGGCCGGGCGATCTCCGCGGCCTGCCCGCTGCCGGCGTTGAGGGCCAGCGCGAGCACGCGCGTGCTGAGGTAGAAGGCGATCGAGAGCGCCGCCATCCCGCCGAGCGAGTGGATGTAGTCGGCCGTGCCGAGCTTGAGGCCGCGCTTGAGCGACTCGAGCACCCCGGTGCCCTCCATCACCGCCGCAGGCACCGCGAGCCCGACGAGGGCCAGCCACGCGATCGCGGGCAGGATGTACCCGAGCACGAGCACCGGGAACGGGATGAAGGCGATCAGGCCAGCCACGAACGCCACGAGGAGACGGCGCCGCGGCACCGGGCGCTCGGCGGCGACGACTGAGGCACCGACGTAGGTCATCGTAAGCAGCGCCGAGCCGAGCGTGACGCTGACGACCAGTCCGGTGGTGCCGTGCAGGCCGGTCGAGACGGCGCCGTACAGCGCAATCGGGACTCCGAGCGCGAGTGAGGCCCAGAAGCGCCTGCCGTAGAGCCGAATCGCCTCGGCGATCAGCTGCCCGATCGGCCGTGTCTCCGGCGGCAAGGGCGGCGGCAGCGCTTCCTTGGGACGACCCTTTCTCGTCACCGCGAGAACGCTAGCGCCGCGTGGGGCGCCGCGCGGCGCCCAGCTCGGAATCCGGGACTAGGCGGCGGCCGGCTCGGCGGCGCCGGCCTTCGCGAAGGTCAGGCCGTCGCCGCCGGCGTCGACGCGGACGGTGTCGCCCTCCGCGAACTCGCCCTCGAGCAGCCGCAGCGCGAGCGGGTTCTCGAGCAGCCGCTGGATCGCGCGCTTCAGGGGCCGCGCGCCGTACGTCGGGTCCCACCCGGCCTCGGCCAGCGTCTCCTTCGCCGCGTCGGTGAGCTCCAGCCGCAGCCCGCGCTCGGCCAGGCGAGCGTCGACCCGCCGTAGCTGCAGGCCGACGATGTCGCCGATCTGCTCCTTCGAGAGCGGGTGGAACTCGACGATCTCGTCGATCCGGTTGAGGAACTCCGGGCGGAAGACGTCGCGCATCGCCTCGGCCGAGCGGACGTTCGAGGTCATGATCAGGACGGTGTTGCGGAAGTCGACGGTGCGGCCCTGGCCGTCCGTCAGCCGGCCGTCGTCGAGGATCTGCAGCAGCACGTTGAAGACGTCCGGGTTCGCCTTCTCGATCTCGTCGAGCAGGACGACCGAGTACGGGCGCCTGCGGACGGCCTCCGTCAGCTGTCCGCCCTCGTCGTAGCCGACGTAGCCGGGCGGCGCGCCGACGAGCCGCGACACCGTGTGCTTCTCCATGTACTCGCTCATGTCGAGCCGCACCAGAGCGCGCTCGTCGTCGAACATGAACTCCGCGAGCGCGCGGGCGAGCTCCGTCTTCCCCACGCCGGTCGGCCCGAGGAAGACGAACGAGCCGATCGGCCGGTTCGGGTCTTGCAGGCCGGAGCGCGCGCGCCGCAGCGCGTTCGCGACCGCCTCGACGGCCTCGTCCTGGCCGACGACGCGCTCGTGCAGGCGCTCCTCCATGTGGATCAGCTTCTCGGTCTCGCCCTCGAGCAGCCGGTCGACCGGGATGCCCGTCCAGCGCGCGACCACCGCGCCGACGTCGTCCTCGTCGACCTCCTCCTTGACCATCGGCTCGGCGGCGTCCGGCGCGGCCTCCCGGGCCTCGAGCTCCTTCTCGAGCGCGGGCAGCTCGCCGTAGCGGATCTCCGCGACGCGCTGGAGCTCGCCGGTGCGCTCGGCGCGCTCGGCCTCCATGCGCAGCTCGTCGATCGAGCGCGTGACCTCCTTGACCCGCTCGAGCTGCTCCTTCTCGCGCGACCAGCGCGCGGCCAGCTCGTTGCGCCGCTCCTGCGCCTCGGCGAGGTCGCGCTCGAGCGGCTCCCGCACCTCCTTCGACTCCTTGCCCATCGCGGCGAGCTCGATCTCGAGCTGGCGCACGCGGCGGTCGGCCTCGTCGAGCTCGAGCGGCGAGGAGTCGATCTCCATCCGCAGCCGCGAGGCGGCCTCGTCGACGAGGTCGATCGCCTTGTCGGGCAGGAAGCGGTCGGCGATGTAGCGGTCGGAGAGCACCGCGGCCGCGACGAGCGCCGCGTCGCGGATGCGCACGCCGTGGTGCGCCTCGTAGCGCTCCTTCAGGCCGCGCAGGATCGCGATCGTGTCGGCGACCGACGGCTCGCCGACGTAGATCGGCTGGAAGCGTCGCTCGAGGGCCGCGTCCTTCTCGATGTGCTTGCGGTACTCGTCGAGGGTCGTCGCGCCGATCGCCCGCAGCTCGCCGCGCGCCAGCATCGGCTTGAGCATGTTCGCGGCGTCGACCGCGCCCTCAGCCGCGCCCGCGCCGACGATCGTGTGCAGCTCGTCGATGAAGAGAATCAGCTCGCCCGCCGCGTTCTGCACCTCGGTCAGCACGGCCTTCAGGCGCTCCTCGAACTCGCCGCGGTACTTCGAGCCGGCCAGCATCGCTCCGATGTCGAGCGCCCAGACGCGCTTGCCCTTCAGGCCCTCGGGCACGTCCCCCGCGACGATGCGCTGGGCGAGCCCCTCGACGATCGCCGTCTTGCCGACGCCGGGGTCGCCGATCAGGACGGGGTTGTTCTTGGTGCGCCGCGAGAGCACCTGGATCACGCGCCTGATCTCCTCGTCGCGGCCGATCACCGGGTCGAGCTTTCCGCTCTCGGCGAGCTCGGTCAGGTCGCGGCCGAACTTCTCCAGCGCCTGGTAGGTGCCCTCCGGGTCCTGCGAGGTCACCCGCTGGCCCCCGCGGACGTGCTTGATCTTCGCCTCGAGCGCCTCGCGCGGGACGACGTCGAGCGCGAGCAGCAGGTGCTCGGTCGAGACGTACTCGTCCTCCATCCGCTTCGCCTCGTCGAAGGCGGCGTCGAGCACGCGCGAGACCGCGGCGCTCACGCCGGGCTGCTGCTGCGCGCCCTGCGTCGAGGGCTTCGTGCGCAGCGTCGCCTCGGCCTGCGCGCGCAGGCCCGCCGGGTCGGGGACGAGCTCCTGCGGTAGCTCCTGGTCGAGGAGCGCGAGCAGCAGGTGCTCGGGGTACAGCTCGGGGTTGCCCATGCGGCGCGCCAGCTCCTGCGCGGCTGCCACCGCTTCCTGGGACTTGAGGGTCAGGTTGTTGAAGTCCACTTCTTCTCCGGTAGTCGAGTCGGGTCGTAGAGAACGAGCTCGCGGCGGTAGTGCCTGTGCACCTCCGCGACCGCCTGGCGCATCTCGAGCTCGAGCCGTTCCATCCGCGCCTGCATGCGCTGCAGCTGCTCCTCGAGGTCGAGCACGGCCTCGACGCCTGCGAGGTTGAGCCCGAGCTGGCCGGTCAGCCGCTGGATCAGGCGCAGGCGCTCGAGGTCGGCCTCGGAATAGAGCCGCGTGTTCCCCGCGGTGCGCTTGGGGCGGACGAGGCCCTTCTCCTCGTACTGGCGCAGGGTCTGCGGGTGCATGCCGACGAGCTCGGCCGCCACGGAGATCATGTAGCGCGGGCGGTCGTCGATCATGCGCCCGCCTTCTTGAGCTCCTCCAGCAGCTCGCGCTGCTTCTTGCTCAGCTTCTTCGGCACGCTCAGCTTCACGCGCGCGAGGACGTCGCCCTTGCCGGAGCCCTTCAGTTTCGGCGAACCCTTGCCCTTCACGCGCAGGAGCGTGCCGTCGGTGGTGCCGGGCTTGACCTTCACGGTCACCGTGCCGTCCGGCGTCGGCACCGAGACCTGCGCGCCGAGCGCCGCATCTGCGTACGCGACGGGGACGTCGACCACGAGGTCGTCCCCGCGCCGGGTGAAGACCTTCGACGGCTCCACGCGCGTGACGACGTAGAGGTCGCCCGCCTCGGCGCCGCCGTAGCCGGCCTCGCCCTTGCCGCGCAGCTTGATCCGCGAGCCGTCCTTGACGCCGGCCGGGATCTTCACCGTGTAGCGCTTCGTCCGGCGCTCGCGGCCGGTGCCGCGGCAGGTCGGGCACGGATCCTCGATCACGGTGCCGTTCCCGCGGCAGCGCGGGCAAGGCTGCGAGAGCGCGAACAGGCCCTGGCTCTCCGCCTTCACGCCTCGCCCCTTGCACTCCGGGCAGAGGATCGGCGCCGTCCCCGGCTTCGCGCCCGAACCGCCGCAGTCGCGGCAGGCGGTCTCGAGCTGCACCGGGATCGTGGTCTCGACGCCCTTCAGCGAGTCCTCGAACGACAGCCGCACCTCGACCTCGAGGTCGCTGCCCCGCTGGCCGCGCTGCTGCTGCTGCGCGCGCCCGCGGCCGCCGAAGAGCCCGCCGAAGATGTCACCGAGGTCGCCGAGGTCGGCGAAGTCGAAGTTCTCGAAGTTGACTCCGCCCGGCCCGGGGCCGCGCCCGTTCTGCGAGCCGAAGCGGTCGTACTGCTTGCGCTTCTCGGGGTCGGAGAGCACGTCGTAGGCGTGCTGCACCTCCTTGAAGCGCTCCTCGGCCGACGGGTCGCCCGGGTTCGCGTCCGGGTGGTACTGGCGCGCGAGCTTGCGGTACGCCTTCTTGAGCTCGTCCTGGCTCGCGCCCTTGGCGACCCCGAGGGTCTCGTACAGGTCCTTAACGGCCGCCATCGTCCTCCTGCTCCAACTTCGGGCCGGCCACGACCACGCGAGCCGGCCGCACGACGCGGTCGCCGAGGGTGTAGCCCTTCTGGACGACCTCGATGATCGACCCCTCGTCCGCCTCCGACGGCTGCGAGAGCAGCGCCTCGTGGACGTGCGGGTCGAACCGGCCGTTCGTCTCGATCGCGGCGAGGCCCTCGCGCTCGAGCGCCCCGGCGAGCTCGCGGTGGACGAGGCGGACGCCCTCCTCCAGCTTCGCCTCCTCGTGCTCCTCCGCGGCTGCCAGCGCGCGCTCGAGGTCGTCGAGCACGGGCAGCAGCTCCCTGACGAGCCGCTCGTGGGCCCGCGCGACCAGGCGCTCCTGGTCGCGCGCGACCCGCTTGCGGTAGTTCTCGAACTCGGCCGCGACCCGCTTGAGGTCGTTCAGGTGCTCGTCGCGCTCGACCTCGAGCGCGGCAAGCCGCTCCTCGAGCGACGCCTCCGCCGGCTTCTCGAACGCCTCGTGCGTCACGAGGTCTTGGCCTCCTCGTCGACGACCTCGGCGTCCTCGATCACCTCGTCGTCGGAGTCGGCGGGCTCGCCGTTGCCAGAGGCCTGCGCCTGCTGCTGCGCCGACGCCTGTGCGTACACGGCCTCGGCCAGCTTCTGCGACGCCTCCTGGAGCGCATCGCTCTTCGCGCGGATGTCCGCGAGGTCGTCGCCCTCGAGCGCCTGCTTGAGCTCCATCACGCGGCCCTCGATCGTCGAGGCCTCGCCCTCGTCGAGCTTGTCGCGGTGATCCTGGAGGCTCTTCTCGGTCGCGTAGGCGAGCGACTCCGCCCCGTTCTTGGCGTCGGCCAGCTCGCGCAGGCGGCGCGCCTCGTCGGCGTGCCCCTCCGCGTCCTTGATCATCTGGTCGACCTCCTCCGGCTTCAGGCCCGAGCCGCCCTCGATCTTGATCTGCTGCTCGTTCCCGGTGCCGAGGTCCTTGGCCGAGACGTTGATGATCCCGTTCGCGTCGATGTCGAACGTGACCTCGATCTGCGGCATGCCGCGCGGCGCCGGCGGGATGCCGACGAGCTGGAACTTGCCCAGCGTCTTGTTGTAGAGCGCCATCTCCGACTCGCCCTGGAGCACGTGCACCTCGACGGAGGGCTGGTTGTCCTCGGCCGTGGTGAACGTCTCCGACTTCTTGGTCGGGATGGTCGTGTTCCGCTCGATCAGGCGCGTGAAGACACCGCCCTTGGTCTCGATCCCGAGCGACAGCGGGGTGACGTCGAGGAGCAGCACGTCCTTGACCTCGCCCTTCAGCACGCCGCCCTGGATGGACGCGCCGACGGCGACGACCTCGTCCGGGTTGACGCCCTTGTGCGGCTCCTTGCCGATCAGCTCCTTGACCTTCTCCTGGACGGCGGGCATGCGGGTCATGCCGCCGACGAGGACGACGTGGTCGATCTTCGACGCGTCGATGCCCGCGTCCGCGAGCACCTGCTTCGTCGGGCCGACCGTGCGCTCGAGCAGCCCGGCCGACAGCTCGTCGAGCTTCGCGCGCGTGAGCTGGAGGTCGAGGTGCTTCGGGCCCTCCGGCGTCGCGGTGACGAACGGCAGGTTGATCTGCGTCGTCATCGTCGAGGAGAGCTCGATCTTCGCCTTCTCGGCCGCCTCGTACAGGCGCTGCAGGGCCATCTTGTCCTGCGAGAGGTCGATGCCCTGGTCGCGCTTGAACTCGGCCACCATCCAGTCGACGACGGCCTTGTCGAAGTTGTCGCCGCCGAGGTGGTTGTCGCCGTTGGTGGCCTTCACCTCGAAGACGCCCTCGCCGAGCTCGAGCACGGACACGTCGAAGGTGCCGCCGCCGAGGTCGAAGACGAGGATCGTGTGGTCGGAGGCCTCCTTGTCGAGGCCGTACGCGAGCGCCGCGGCAGTCGGCTCGTTGATGATCCGCAGGACGTTGAGCCCGGCGATCTTGCCGGCGTCCTTCGTCGCCTCGCGCTGCGCGTTGTTGAAGTAGGCCGGGACGGTGATCACCGCGTCGGTGACCGCCTCCCCGAGGTACGCCTCGGCGTCGGCCTTCAGCTTCTGGAGGATCATCGCGCTGATCTCCGGCGGCGCGTAGTCCTTGCCGGCCGCCTTCACGCGCACGTCGCCGTTCGGGCCCTCCACGACCTCGTACGGGACGATCTTCATCTCCTCGGAGACCTCGCCGAACTTGCGGCCCATGAAGCGCTTGATCGAGAAGATGGTGTTCTGCGGGTTCGTCACCTGCTGGCGCTTGGCGGGCGCCCCGACGAGCCGCTGCGCGTCATTCGTGAACGCGACGACGGACGGCGTCGTGCGCCCGCCCTCCGCGTTCGGGATGACCGCCGGCTCGCCGCCCTCGATCACGGCCATCGCAGAGTTGGTCGTGCCGAGGTCGATGCCGATCGTCTTCGCCATGCTGAATCTCCTTTACTTGCCT
>DASSQK010000234.1:0-9473 GCA_035702555.1 Gaiellaceae bacterium
GTCCTGCCCGTTCGCCGCTACACTAAGCCTCCGCCGGGCGCATTCGTCTAGTGGCCTAGGACACCGCCCTCTCACGGCGGCGGCACGGGTTCGAATCCCGTATGCGCCTCTCTACTGCGCCTCGTCGAGCGGTTCTCGCTCGACCATGCCCCGAGCCAGACGCGACGTTCGGGCCGGCCCGCGCGCCGGTCGGGTCGGCTGGCCTTCGAGCGCCAACCGTGATTCAGTCGCTTCAATCGATCGAGGAGGCAACGGTGAGCGTTTCCGGCAACACCAGGCCCGTAGGGCAGCCGCGCGGGATCGGCTTCGGGATTCTCATGTTCATCGTCACGCTCGGCTTCTACGGCTGGTACTGGGTCTACAAGACCGAGGAGGAGATGAAGCAGCACACCGGGGACGGGATCGGCGGCGTGCTCGCCCTCGTCATCTGGATCCTCCTCAGCCCCGTGATGGCGTTCGTGATCCCGTCGGAGATCCACAACATGTACGCCAAGCACGGGCAGCAGCCGCCGGTGTCGGGCTGGACGGGGCTCTGGCTCTTCCCGTTCGGCATCTTCATCATCCCGGCGATCGTCTGGTTCGTGAAGGTGCAGGAGGCCCTCAACCACTACTGGGAGGGACAGGCTCCGGAGGGAGTTGCCACGGCTCCCGTCGGCCCGTGAGGCGGCGGCGTCGCTTCGCTCGAAGCCCCGGACGCTAAGGCGCGCGCACCGGGATCGAGCGTGACCGGACGACCCCGCCCGACGAGATCGTCGCAGTCAGTCTCAGGTGCGTCCCCGGCTTCACGCCCCGTCCGGGATACCAGTAGAAGTCGAATGCTCCGGGGATGATGTTGCCGTAGGCCCTCCGGGCGGTCTTCCAGACGATCCTCCGGTCGAGCAGCAGGCGGATGCGGACGAGTGGGCGCTTGACGTTCGCCGACGCGCGAACGTCGACCCAGAGGCGACGGCGTGGGACCGAGAACCGCTTCGCCCTCACGCCGTAGAGGCGGAGGGCGACCGGGATCGTGAACGCCGCAGGAGCGCTGTAGAAGCTCTCGACGGTCTCGAGGTCGGTCGACCAGACGTTCCACCAGTAGCGGCCCGCGTACAGCGGCCAGGGCGCAGTCCACTTGCGGGAGTCCAGCGTCAAGACGTCGACGGCGACGACGTTCCCTTCCGGGAACTGGCCCTCCGCTGTTACCGCGGGACTGTTCGCGATGAAGATCCCTTGCGAGCCCTCGTTCGCGGGAAGCGTCCACCTGAAGGTCGGATGCGCCGTCCTCACCGTCGCTCCGGGTGGCGGCGCCACGGGCGTCGCGGCGGCGATCGCGGCGGCGGCGGCGATCGCCGCGCCCACGAACGCGGCGACGAAGGCGCTCCTTCGCTGCACCGCCACCAGCGGAGTATCGAAGCGCGATCCCGTCGTGGCAAGGAAACGCTTCAGCGGGCGGCTCCTCCTCTCCCGCCAGAGAGGATGGGCGTCAGTCCCCTAGGAGCCGCCCGGCTCCTAAGAGGACGCGCGAACGGGCCCAGGCTTGCGGCGGGCTTTGCCCGGCCGGCCGGCTCCGGAGAACTGGAGGCGGCCCTGCCGCGCAGCAGACACCGCCTCCCGAGCTCGCTCCTGGAAAGTGCCGCCGTCGAGCACGAGGCCAGTCGTGCTCTCGGTTCCGACCCCTCCTCCCGCATCGAACGTGCGAGCGATGCGAGCGCTGAGAGCATGCCCGCAGACCGGCCGATACAAACGCGCGGCCGCCCGCAGGGACTTTCGCCGCGAGGTCGAAGCACGTCCTCGCCGGGGCGGTGATCCCTGAACTACGAGCCCGCAGGCTCACTCCTCCCGCCGCCCCGGCCCAGAACACCGCCGGAAACGCTCGAACGAGTGACCGCTCTCCCTCGGCCGAGGGGCGGTGACCACCACCACGAGGGATGGCGGCCGCGACGCCTCGCGACGATGCCGTTCGTACATGCGGCCAGTACTCCTTTGCCTGCGGCGAACTGCGGAGGAGGTGAATCGAATGGACTCGTTCACCTCCCTGCTGACGATCGCGCGCTCCCTGCGCGAGCGCGAAGAGGGCGAGACTCTCGGCTACGAGGTCGTGACGCTCGCTCTGGTGATCTTCGCCGTCCTCGGCGTGATCTCGCTCGTCGGCCGCTTCTAGACGACCGGGCGCTGCAGCCGCGGCCACGCGCTGCCGATGAGGCGAAGGTGTGGTTCTTCATCCCGCTGGTCGGCTTCGTCTTCGGTCTCGTCACCGGGCGCTGGTGGGCGGTGCTCGCCGCACTGCCGCTCGGCGCCTACATCCTGATCGCCGACGAGCTGGAGGGCCCGCTCACCGAGTGGGTCGCCTTCAACCTGACCGCCCTGCTCGCCTGCGCGATCGCCTGCGGGGTCGCGATCAGGCGGCTGCACCGGCGCGCCCGGGCACGCGCCGCGAACGGCTGACCGTCACGCCGCGCCGAGCTCGGCGAGCAGCGGGCTCGTGTCGAGCGGCTCGAAGCCGATCCGCCCCGCGATCTCCTCGCTGGACGGCCTCGTCCCCTCGCGGAACAGGGCGCGGAGGTGGTCGCCGGTCTCGCGACGGGCCCACCACTCCTCGCCCACCTCCCGCTCGAGGTACGAGCGCAGCTGGGCCGCGCGGATCCATGCGCGCAGGTAGTCGGCAGAGTAGAAGCCCGCGTCCATGTCCGACAGGTAGCCCTCGCGCCGATACTCGAACCCGGTCGCGGCGGTGAGCCGCTCCGCGTAGCCGTCGTCGGTGCCGCCGTCCTCTCGGAAGCGGCTCCAGAACTCGAGCTCGAACTGCAGCTTCGCGGCGTACCGGCGGAACAGCAGCGCCTCCATGAAGACCGTCGCCTCGGCGTTCTGCTCAGCCTCCTCGTCGGAGAGGCCGAAGTACCGCGCGTGCCAGCCGGGCCGCCGCGAGATCGCCTCGACGATGTACGAGTAGATCTCGGTCAGCGCGTGGTCGCGCGAGATGTTGCGGAAGGTGTACGGCAGCGACGGGTCGCAGCCCGCGTAGTGGAGCGCGTGGCCGGCCTCGTGCAGGAACGCCTGGTAGTCGTGCAGCCCGCCCTGCGCGCGCGTGATCAGGTGAACCACCGCCGGCGGGTCGGCCGGGATCACGCAGGCGCGCGGCGACTTCTGCGGGCGGTCGTCGAGGTCGAGCTTGATGTTCGGCTCGTTCTCGAGGTCGAAGCCGAGCCGCGAGAGCGTGTCCATGCAGACCGGGACGGCCTGCTCCTTCGTGTAGATCGCTTCCAGCGGCGAGAGCCGGCGCAGGTACGCGACGTGAGCGGAGCTCGGCACGTCCTCGCGCTCCGGGCCGAGCAGCCGCTCGAGCCAGCGCTCCTTCAGCCGGGTGTAGACGTCGCTGGCCGTGGCGCTCGCCGCGGCCAGCGCGCGCTCCAGCTCGCGGATCGAGATGCCCTTCTCCTCCTCGTTGCGCTCGACCGCGTCGTCGATCTCGCTGACCTCGGCCTCGATCTCCTCGCCCGCACGCAGCACGCCCAGGCGCTCGTCGTTGAAGCTCGCCGAAAGCTCGGTGGCCAGCCGGCCGAGCTCGTCGCGCTCGCCGTAGTCGCTCAGGACGGCGAGCTTCGCCTGCGCGGTCCGGAGCGGCAGCTCCTCGCCCTGGAACTCGACGCGCGCGGCAAGGATCGCGTTCTCAAGCGCGTCCTCGCGCTCGGCCAGCGCGGCGGCGATCAGCCCGGCCTCGCACGTCTTGCGCAGCCGGTAGAACCGCTCGCGCTCGTCGCCCGCGGCGGCCTCCGACTCGGCCTGGCGCAACGCGGCGAGCTGGTCGCGGGTGAAGAGCTCGGCGTAGCGGGCGACGATCTCCGCACGCTCCGAGACCTCCTTCTCGCCGACGCGCACGGCGCGGCCCTCCTCGGCGCGCTCGAACAGGTAGCGCTGGAGGCGGGACTCGTAGTCGGCTGGGCGCAGGACGGCGGCGACGCTCATCGCGGCGGAGCCTACCGTCAGTGCGGCGCCAGGGAGCGCACCACGCCGAGGAGCTGGTCGAGGCGGAACGGCTTCGGTACGACGCCGTCGGCCTCGGCGATCGTCGGCGCGTCCAGGCGGGCGCTCCCGGTGAAGAGCACGACCGACGCGCCGTGTCCGCGCTCGCGCAGCGACCGCATCAGCGCGAGGCCGTCGTCGGGGCCCACGTGCACGTCGAGCAGGATCAGGTCGACGAGCTCCTTGGCGAGCGCGTCCTCGGCCGCGGCGACGCTCGGGGCCTCCTCGACCCTGTAGCCGTCGAGCTCGAGGTTCACGCGACAGAGGAGCCGCAGCGAGTCGTCGTCGTCGACGATCAGCACGAGCGGCGCTCGCGTGAGCTCACTAGTGGACGCCACGCCGTATCCGTTTCCCGGGTTGGATCGTTTTATCACTCGGAAATGGTAAACATGGCGGACGGACTCCCCCAGCCGACCCCGCACTTCCGGCGCCGGGCCTGGCTGACCTTTCAGCGCGCACTCGATCCGCTCGCGCCGCCGCGGCCGCTGCCCAGGCGCGCGACCGCCTCGTCCCTCCCGAGGACCTCCAGGCTCTCGAACAGGCCCGGAGACACCTTGGAGCCGGTCAGGGCCAGGCGGATCGGCTGAAACGCGTCGCGGGGCTTGAGCCCGAGCTCGTCGGCGAGCCCGCGTAGCGCTGCCTCGATGGCGGGAGCCTCGAACGGCTCGACCGACGAGAGCGCCGTGGCCGCGGCGGGGAGCACCTCGCCGTCCACGTCGCCGTCGGGCTCGACCCGCGCGAAGAAGAAGCCCGCGAAGGCCGGGAACTCGCCCAGCGTCGCGATCTTCTCCTGGACGAGCGGGGCGACCCTGCGGACGAGCGTCTCGTCCCACTCGTAGCCCTGCTCGCGCAGGTACGCGACGAGCCGGTCGGCGTACTCCTCCGACGTCAGCGCGCGCAGGTAGACGCCGTTCAGCCACTCGAGCTTCGTGAAGTCGAACACCGCCGGGCTCGCGCCGACGCGCTCCAGGGTGAAGCGCTCGACGAGCTCGTCGCGCGACATCACCGTCGTCTTGTCATCGTAGCTCCAGCCGAGGAGCGCGAGGAAGTTGACAAGCGCCTCGGGGATGTAGCCCTGGGCGCGGAACTCCTCCACCGACGTGGCTCCGTGGCGCTTGGAGAGCTTCTTGCCGTCCGGGCCGAGGATGTTCGCGAAGTGGCCGTAGGCGGGCAGCGGCGCGCCCAGCGCCTGGAGGATCCGGATCTGCTTCGGCGTGTTCGAGATGTGGTCGTCGCCGCGCAGCACGTGCGTGATGCCGTCGAGCCAGTCCTCGACCGGGCTCGCGAAGTTGTAGGTCGGGCGGCCGTCCGCGCGCACGATCACGAGGTCGTCGAGCCGCTCGTTCTCCCATTCGATCCGGCCGCGGACGAGGTCGTCCCAGGCCGTGACACCCTCGTCGGGCATGCGCATCCGGATGGCGCCCTCGTCCTCGTACGCCGCCCCCTCGTCCACCAGGCGACGGGCCTCTCCGCGGCAGCGCTCCATCCGATCGAGCTGGAAGGTGACCTCGCCGTCCCAGTCGAGGCCGAGCCAGCTCAGCGAGCCCTGGATCTGCTCGGTCGCCTGCGCCACCTCACGGCTCGTGTCGGTGTTCTCGATCCGGAGGTGGAAGTCGCCGCCCTCGTGGCGGGCGAAGAGCCAGTTGAACAGGGCCGTGTGGACGCCCCCGATGTGGAGGAAGCCGGTCGGGCTGGGCGCGAAGCGGACGCGAACCATGGCGTTAGCGTACTGGCGTGCCGGAGCGTGTCCTCACCCAGCGCGAGCTCAACCGCGCCACGCTGGCCCGCCAGCTGCTCCTGCGGCGGGAGCGACTCTCGACGGCGCGCGCGATCGAGCGGCTGGCAGGGCTGCAGGCGCAGCTCCCCTCGTCGCCGTACCTCGCGCTCTGGGCGCGGCTCGAGGGCTTCCAGCGTGCGTCGCTCGAGCGGGCCCTGACGCAGCGCCGAGTGGTGAAGGCGCTGCTGATGCGCGCGACGATGCACCTGGTCTCGGCGGACGATTACCCCCACCTCGACGCGGCCGTGCGCGAGGCCCGCACGCTCATCCGGGCGCGGGGAACCGCGCCGCCGCCGGACGGGCTCGTGCAACGGGTCGTCGAGCTGACGCGGGAGCGGCCCCGGACGCGGCCCGAGATCCTGCAGGCGCTCGGCTTCCCCTCCAGCACGCAGGACTCCCACGCGCTGCGCACGTTCTGGTGGGTGATGGCGCTCGGCCGGCTGGAGCAGACGCCGGAGTCGGCCTTCTATGCCTTCCGCGGCTCGCCGACCTACGAGCCGAACGAGCACGAGCCCCCGTCGCGCGAAGAGGCCGTCGCCTACGCGATCCGGCGCTACCTGGCCGCGTTCGGGCCCGCGACGCGGGCCGACGTCTCGCAGTGGAGCGGCGTCCCGATCCGTGACCTCGTCCCTGGCTTCGAGCGGCTGCGGCTGCGCACCCTCCGGGACGAGCAGGGCCGCACGCTGCTCGATCTCCCGCGCGCCCCGCTGCCGGCGGCCGACACGCCTGCGCCGTCGCGGCTGCTCCCGCGCTGGGACGAGCTACTGCTCGCGCACAAGGACCGGACGCGGGTCCTGCCGGACGACCACCGCAAGACCGTGATCCACAAGAACGGCGACGTCCAGCAGACCTTCCTGGCCGACGGCGTGGTCGCGGGGCTGTGGCGGCTCGAGGCGGGGAAGATCGTGCTCGAGCCGTTCGCGCCGCTCCCGCGCACGACGCGCCGCGAGCTCGAGGACGAGGCCGCCCGCCTGCAGGCCTGGCTCGGCTAGCGTCAGGGCGTGCTCCTCGGCGGCCACTGCTCGGGCGGGATCAAGAAGGCGCTCGAGAACGCCCATGGGTTCGGCATGGACTCGGTGCAGCTCTTCGCGCAGAGCCCGCGCACATGGCGCTTCCCCGAGCACGACCCCGCCGACCTCGCCGCCTTCAGGACCCGGCGCGAGGAGCTGGGGATCGGCGCGGTCGCCATCCACGCGCTCTACCTGCTCAACCTCGCCAGCCCGAAGGAGGACTTCTACGAGAAGAGCGTCGACACGCTGAGCAAGACCGTCGCCACGGCCTGCGCGATCGGCGCCGAGGCGGTCGTCTTCCACGTCGGCTCCCACCAGGGCGCGGGCTTCGAGGCCGGGCTCGAGCGGGTCGTGCCGGCGCTCGGGCAAGCCCTCGAGCGCTGCAGCGAGACGACGTGGCTCTGCATGGAGAACACCGCCGGGACGGGTGACACGATCGGCCGCTCGCTCGAGGAGCTCGCCGCGCTCCACGAGGCGCTCGACCGACATCCGCGCCTGGGGATCTGCCTCGACTCGTGCCACCTCTACGCCTCCGGCTACGACGTGACGGACGCCGCCGAGCTCGACCGCGTGGTGAAGGAGGTCGACTCGCTGATCGGCCTCGAGCGGCTGCGCTGCCTGCACGTGAACGACTCGAAGACGCCGCTCGGCTCCAACCGCGACCGGCACGACAACATCGGCGACGGGCTGATGGGCGAGCAGCTGGGCGTCTTCCTGGGTCACCCGGAGCTGCAGGGGCTGCCGGCGCTGCTCGAGGTCCCGGGGGCCGACGGCCACGGCCCGGACGCCGAGCAGATGGCGAGGCTACGGGCGCTTCACGCGAAGGCTACGAAGCGAGTCGCGCGAAGACGCGGAAGGTCGGCTCGCCCACGGGCAGCTCGTGGAACTCGGGGTTGACGCAGCCGATCTCGTCGCCCCGGCTCTCGTAGCACCCCTCCACCTCGACGCGGCACATCGGCAGCGCGGGCGCGGTCGCGCGCACGGCGCCGAAGCCGCCGCGCCGGGCCTCGGCCGCGCGCAGCAGGTCGAAGTCGATCTCGACCTCGAAGACCTTCATCACGCAGCCCATGTACGTGTGCCCGAACTCCTCGTACGAGTAGACGAACGGGCACCCGCGGTCGAGGCAGGCACCGGGGTACACGACTTTGTCGCAATGGACACCGCAGCGGCGGCATTCGACCTCGTCCTGAGGGCGGAGCGGAAGCTCGGTCGGCTGAGCTGCCGCCTGCTCGCGTATCTCCATGACCGGATTGTGGGTGCAACAGGTCGTGCTCCGCAAGACTTGACAACCCGGCGGTTGGCGGCTAGGCCGCGACGAGCCGGCGCGTGATGTTCAGGACGTCGAGCTGCGTGAACGCCTGGTGGTCGGGCTCGGCGCCGCCGGGGTTCTCGTCGGCCCGGAACCACAGCGCCTGCACCGTCGTCATCCCCACCTCGGCGGCTCCGCGGATGTCCTCGTAGAGCCGGTCGCCGACGAACAGCGCCCGCCCGGGCTCGACGCCCAGCGCCTCCAGCGCCCGCTCGAAGATCGCCGGGTGCGGCTTCCGCGTCCCGACCTCGGACGAGAAGACGCTGAAGTCGAGCCGCTGCGCGAGCCCCATCTGCTCGAGGTCGCCGTGCAGGAGCCAGCCCGGGTCGAACGCATTCGAGACGAGCCCGAGCTTGAGCCCGTGCGCCCGCAGCGACTCCAGCAGCGGGTGCGTGTGCGCCGCGAGGATCCGGGCCGGGTCCCACGCGCGGTGCTCGGCCTCGAGGAACCGGTCGAGCTCCGCGTCGTCGAGCTCGACCCCGAAGCCGGCGAGGAGTCGCCGCACGAGGTTCGGGTACTCGATCTCCTCGATGGTGCCCGGCACCCAGAAGAACGGCTCGTACTCCTCGCGGAAGCGCTCCGTGACCTCGTCGGCGTGCGGGAGATCCGCCCGTCCGATCGCCCCGAGGCCCGCGCGCTGGCCCGCCGAGACCAGCTCGGGCGAGTACGCGAACTGCATCAGCGTGTCGCCCCAGTCGAAGAGAACCGCCTCCAACACGGGTCGTTAGGCTAGCCGCGTGGGCCGGAAGCTCCTTTGGGCCTCGCTGGTTCTGGCCCCGATCACCTTCGCGCTGCGCTACGTCTTCCACGTCGGCGACACGACGCTGTTCGTCGTCGCGGCGGCGGCGCTCGTGCCGCTCGCCTGGCTGATCGGCGAGGCGACCGAGCACGCGGGCGAGCACACCGGGCCCGGGATCGGCGGCTTCCTGAACGCGAGCTTCGGCAACGCGCCGGAGCTGATCATCGCGCTGTTCGCCGTGAACGCGTCGCTGCCCGACGTCGTGCGCGGTTCGCTCGCCGGCTCGGTCGTCTCGAACATCCTGCTCGTCCTCGGCGCGGCGCTGATCTTCGGCGGCGGCGACGCGCGCGAGGGCAAGCCGCTCGACCGCTTCTCGCTGCTGCTGCAGCTGGGCCTCGTCCTCGTCGCGGTGCTGCTCTTCCTCGTGCCCTCGGTGCCGGGTTGGAGCGGCGACCCGGAGCGCCACTCGCTCGCGGTCCTGTCGATCCCGGTGGCCGTCGTGCTGCTGGTGATCTACCTCGGCGTCACGCGCTGGTCGCTCGCGCGACACAAGCGTTTGCACGAGGAGAGCGGCGAGGAGGCGCCCGCCGGCGGCTGGTCGCTGCCGGTCTCGCTCGTGACGCTCGGCGCCGCGACCGT
>DASSQK010000235.1:0-2856 GCA_035702555.1 Gaiellaceae bacterium
GGCGGAGCGGCGGTCGACCCGTGCGAGAGGTGCGAGGAGATGCTCCAGCCGTACCTCGACAAGCAGCTGACCGACGCGGAGCGCGCGGAGGCGGAGGCGCACCTCGAGGGGTGCAGCTACTGCCGCAAGCGGTACGTGTTCGAGGAGCGGCTGCGGATGTTCGTGCGGCAGGCGGCGGTCGAGGAGATGCCTCCCGATTTGAAGCAGAAGCTCGCCGACCTGCGCACGCCCCTCTTCTGAACCCGGAAGAAGTGGAGCGGGTTCACCGCCTCGCCGTCGTGCCGTAGCTCGAAGTGCAGGTGCGTGCCGGTGCACCAGCCCGTGCAGCCGGCGGTCCCCAGGCGCTGGCCCGGGCTGACCCGCTGGCCGGGGTGCACCTGCCAGGCCGCGAGGTGCGCGTAGAGCGCGAGGTAGCCGTCGCCGAGGGCGACCTCGACGACGTTCCCGTACCCCTCGAAGCCGGTCTGCGGCCCGACGGCGAGCACGCGCCCGGATTGCGCGGCACGGACGGTGAGCGAGCGCAGGATCCCGATGTCGATTCCGGGATGCTGACGCCCGCCGTCGTAGCCGAACGGCGAGGTGACGGTGCCCTGCGCCGGCCAGGCCGACCACGTGGGTACAGGCGGGGGCGGAGGCGTCCGTGCAAGCGCAAACGCGACGAGGAGGGCGAGCACGAGCGCGCCAGACTAGCGGGAACTTCAAACGGCCGCACGGGCGAAGCCCGCACGGCCTCCCTGGTCGGCACCGCCGAGGCGGCGCCTTAGCAGGTGGCGTGCGCGGGGCCGACGATCACGACCAGGCGCCGTGGGTTCGACCCGCCCGGGAGCGGCTTGGGCGTGCCGCAGCCGATCTGCGCCGCCAGCCGGCTTGCAAGCGCTTCGCCGTGCGGCTCGTAGTAGACGGCGGTGTCGCGGTAGTCGAAGCGGTTCGCCTTCGTGACGTGCTGGATGCGGTAGCCGTAGGAGCCGACGCGCGAGGCGACGCGGCGCGTGTAGTTGATGTCGCCGCTGCCGTTGAGGACGTCGACCGAGATCTTCCACGGCGGCGGAAGCGTCGCCGCGCGGCTCTTCTCCGCCGGGGAGGAGCCGCCGCCCAGGTCGACGGAGAAGGCGAGCGTCACCGCGATCACGGCGGCCGTCGCGACCCCGGCTGCGATCCAGCGGGCGACCGGCCGGCGGCTCGGCGGCTCGACGGGCATGCCCGACAGCGCGCGCGCCTCGCGGTGGTCGATCCCGAGCGCAGTTGCGTAGCGCAGCAGCGCGAGCACCGCGGTCTCGGTTCCGGGGAAGCGGTAGAGCCGCCCCTCTTCGAGCCACTCGACCTGCTCGGGCCAGAGCGCCGCGCGCTTGGCCGCCTCCTCGATCGTCAGCTTCCGTTGCAGGCGGAGCGACGTCAGCGCCGACGGCTTCTCGGCGGCTTCGGCGGCTAGGGGTCTCGCGAGCTCCACGGCTTCAGGCGGTCAGGTACGTCATCGGCGACATCGACGTCTCCTGGAGAGCCAAGATCGTCGCAGGAGACGAGGACGGCGTCGAGGGTCCGGGCGCCGTCGTCCGGAACCTGGGGCCAGGCCTCGCGCGCCAGCAGGACCGGATGCAGCCGGATGCCGCCGTACGTGGCCGCGACGGCCGGGGCCCCGGACTCGCGCCAGCGGGCGACCACGCGGTCGACCGCCTCGGGGCTGAGGTCGGGCCCGTCGGCGAGGACGACGACCGCGGCCTTGGCCTCGGCCGGGAGCGCCGCGAGCCCGCAGCGCAGCGAGGCGCCCGGCCCGCGCTGCCAGTCGGGGCAGTGCACCGTCTGCGCGGAGCTCTCGACCTCGTGCGCGCCGGTGACGACGACCACGCCCTCGACGCCGCTCGCCCGCACGCGCTCGAGCACGGGCTCGACGAGCAGCCGCTGCTTCGGCGATCCGAACCGGCTGGAGGCCCCGGCCGCCAGGACGACGGCCCAGACGGTCAAGCGACGGCTTCGAGCGCGCGGCGGATCAGCGGGCGCGCGAGCTCGACCTTGTACGCCGTCCCCGGGAGCGGCGTCGCGCGGTCGAGGTCGTCCGGTGAGCCGAGCGCCCACGGGACCGGCGCCACGCCGGCGAGCGCGAAATGCGTCTCGTCGCCGAAGCGGGCCGCCGCGACGCCGACGAGCGCGAAGGAGAAGCGTGTCCGGTCCATCGCCTTCAGGTACGTGCTCGCCTCGGGCTGCGGCAGCTCGAGCTCGAGGATCAGCTCACCGGGCTCGAGCGTCGTCACGCTGCGGTCGTCTTCGGTCGGCAGGCGGTACAGCTCGGCGACCGGCAGCTCGCGGCGGGTCGTGCGCAGCGTCGCGCCCAGGGCGAGCAGCGCCGCCGCGGGGTCGGACGGATGTGCCGAAGCGCAGCGCTCGTTGCCGAAGACCGCGTGCTCGCGGTGGGCGCCCTGCCGCGCGTGGCAGACCGACCCGCCGTGCAGGAAGCAGGGGTACTTCAGGCGCCAGTACCAGCAGCGGGTCGCCTGCAGCAGGTTCCCGCCGATCGTCCCCATCGAGCGCAGCTGCGGCGAGGCGGCGAGCGCGCAGGCCTCCCGCAGCGCCTGCGGGATCTGCGGGTCGGCCTCGAGCTCGGCGAGCGTCGTGCCGGCGCCGATGCGTGTCCCCTCGATCCCGCGGGGCACGACCTCGCGCAGCTCGACCAGCGTGTCCGCCTGGACGATGCGATCGCGCAGCAGCGGGACGAGGTCGGTGCCGCCGCCGAGCGCGACCGAGCCGTTCCCGAGTGCCGCGGTCGCGGCGTCCAGCGACTCAGGCCGGAGTAGCTGCAAGCTTCGCCCGCTCCCGGTCTCGCTCGCGTGCCTCGGCCAGCGCGCGCAGCATCTCCTCGCGCGT
>DASSQK010000236.1:0-11782 GCA_035702555.1 Gaiellaceae bacterium
CGCACCTTCCGCGAGATGCTCGACGCGGGCGATCGGAGCGCGGCGGTCGAGGCGACCTCGCACGGCTCGGAGCTCGGCCGTCTCGACCGCGTCCGCTTCAGCGCGCTCGTCTTCACGAACCTGACGCAGGATCACCTCGACTTCCACGGGACGCTGGAGCGCTACTTCGAGGCGAAACGGCGGCTCTTCGTCCAGACGCGGCCGCCGGCTGCCGTCAACGTCGGCGACGACCACGGCCGGCGCCTGGCCGAGGAGCTCCGCGGCCACAACGAGCTGCTCACGTTCGGGCTCGCCGACGATGCCGACCTCCGCGCGGAGGGTCTGGAGCTCGGCGCGCGCGGCGCGCGCTTCACCGCGGGCGGGATCGAGCTCGAGACCCGGCTGCGGGGACGCTTCAACGTCGAGAACGTCCTCGGCGCGGTGGCGGCGGCGCGCCTGCTCGGCATCGAGGACGGCGCGATCGCGCGGGGCGTGCGCGAGCTGCGCGGGGTTCCGGGCCGGTTCGAGGCCGTCGACGAGGGCCAGCCTTTCGCCGTGCTGGTCGACTACGCCCACACGCCGGATTCGCTCCAGAACGTTCTCCGCACAGCGCGTGAGCTCGCGCAGAGCCGCGTCATCTGCGTGTTCGGCTGCGGGGGTGACCGCGACCGCGGCAAGCGTCCGCAGATGGGGCGCATCGCCTCCGAGCTGGCCGACCTCGCGATCGTCACGTCGGACAACCCGCGCAGCGAGAAGCCCGGCGCGATCATCGCCGAGATCCTCGAGGGCGCGAACGGCGCCGAGGTCGAACCCGACCGGCGCGCGGCGATCGCGCGTGCGGTCGCGGCCGCGGACGAGGGTGACGTCGTCGTGATCGCCGGCAAGGGGCACGAGCAGGGCCAGCAGTTCGCCGACCGCACGGTCCCGTTCGACGACCGCGAGGTCGCCCGCGAAGCGCTGCGCCGGCTCGGAGCGACCGCGTGATCCCGCTGCGAATTGACGAGCTGCCGACCCTCGGCGAGCTCGATGCCCGCGGCGACGTGATCACCGGGGTGCAGGTCGACTCCAGGCGCATCCGGCCCGGCGACCTCTTCGTCGCGGTCGGCCGCGGCGTCGACTTCCGGGACGAGGCGGCCCGGCGGGGCGCCGCCGCGACGCTCGTGCCCGAGCACCCCTTCGACGCCTTCGCCGCGCTGGGCTCGCTCGTCCGCGACCGCTCGAGCGCGCGCGTCGTCGGCATCACCGGCTCGACGGGCAAGACGTCGACGAAGGACATCCTCGCCGCGCTCTGCGCGCCGGCCGCGCGGACGGTCGCGGCCGAGGCCAGCTACAACAACGAGATCGGCGTCCCGCTGACGCTGTGCCGGCTGGAGCCCGACACCGAGGTCTGCATCCTCGAGCTCGCGATGCGCGGGTTCGGCCAGATCGCCGAGCTCTGCCGGATCGCACGGCCCCACGTCGGCGTCGTCGTCAACGTCGGGCCGGTCCACCTGGAGCTGGTGGGCTCGCTCGAGGGCGTGCTGCGCGCCAAGGGTGAGCTCGTCGCGGCGCTGCCGGCGGGCGGGACGGCGATCGTGCCGGCCGAGTTCCCCGTCGAGCGCGACGACGTCGAGGTCGTCCGTCTCACGGAGCCGACGGTCGCGCCCGACGACGGGCGTACGGTCGTCGACGGCGTCAGCTTCAACTTCACCGCACGGCACCAGGCGGCGAACGCGGCGGCTGCGCTCGCGGCCTACGACGCGCTCGGGCTGCCGCGGCCGGAGCGGGTCGACGTCGAGTTCTCGCGCTGGCGCGGCGAGGAGCTGCCGCTCCCGGGCGGCGGGCTCCTGATCAACGACGCCTACAACGCGAATCCGGTCTCGATGCGCGCGGCGCTCGTCCACCTCGCGGCCACCGCGGGTGCGCGCCGGCGCGTCGCGATCCTCGGCGACATGGCCGAGCTCGGCGACGGCGCGCCGGCCTTCCACGAGGAGATCGGCCGCGAGGCGGCCCGCAACGGCGTCCAGGCGCTGCTCGCGGTGGGCGAGCTCGCCCGCGGCTACCTCGACGGCGCGGCCGGCGTCCCGGTCACGCGCTGGGCTCCCGACGCCGAAGCCGCGGCGGCAACGGCGCCGGGCCTGGTCGAGCCGGGCGACTGCGTGCTCGTCAAGGCCTCGCGCGCGCTGGGCCTCGAGCGCGTGGCGGACGCGCTGGCGGCGGTGAGCGCTTGAGCCGCGTCCTGCTGGCGGGCGTCATCGCCCTGCTGATCTCGATCTTCGTCGGCCCGAAGTTCGTGGCCTACCTGCGGCGCAAGGAGTACGGCCAGCACATCCGCGAAGAGGGGCCCGAGCACCACGTCGTCAAGCAGGGCACGCCCACGATGGGCGGGCTGCTGATCCTGCTCGCCGCGGGGGCCGGCTTCCTCGCGCTGAGCAAGTACACGGTGCCGGCGCTGACGGTGTTCTTCGTCACGCTCGCCTGCGGCGCGATCGGCTTCCTCGACGACTTCATCAAGCTGACGCACCGCCGCTCGCTCGGCCTCAACGGGCGCTGGAAGCTGATCCTGCTCGGGCTGATCACGGTCGGCGTCGGGCTCGCGGCGCGACACCAGCACCTGCCGACCGAGGTCTACATCCCGGGAGTCGGCGACCTGCAGCTGTCGTGGGCGTGGTACGGGCTGCTCTTCCTCGTGATCGCGGGGGCGGCCAACGGCGTCAACCTCACCGACGGGCTCGACGGCCTCGCGGCCGGGACGGTGATCATCGCGCTCTTCACCTTCGCAGCGATGATCGTCATCTCGTGGATCCGGTCGGGCACGCCCGGGCACCGTTTCGACACGAAGCTCGACCTCGGGATCATCGCTGCGGCCCTGATCGGAGGCGCGATCGGCTTCCTCTGGTACAACGCGTGGCCGGCCGAGGTGATCATGGGCGACACCGGCTCGATGGCGCTCGGCGGCGCGCTCGCGGCCTTCGCGATCTTCACGAAGACGATCTTCCTCCTGCTGCTGATCGGCGGGATCTTCGCGATCGAGGCGCTCTCCGTGATCATCCAGGTCTTCTCGTTCAAGTACTTCAAGCGCCGCGTCTTCCTGATGGCGCCGATCCACCACCATTTCGAGATGAAGGCGTGGTCGGAGACGAAGATCATGGTGCGCTTCTGGATCGTGACCGGGCTCCTCTGCGCGCTCGGCTTCGCGCTCTACTACCGCTACTTCACCGGGTTCCGCTGAGCACACTGCCGCAGCGGGTGCTCGTGCTCGGGCTCGCGCGGTCGGGGAAGGCGGCCGCCGCGGCGCTCGAACGGCGCGGGGTGGAGGTCGTCGCCGCGGATCGCACCCTCGGCAACGACGGCGAGCTCTCGCTGCTCGACGGCGTGGGGCTGATGGTCAAGAGCCCCGGCGTCCCGCGCGACGCGCCGCTCGTCGTCGAGGCGGAGCGGCGCGGCCTCGAGCTCTGGAGCGAGGTCGAGCTCGGCTACCGGCTTCTGCGCCCGCGGCTAGTCGGCGTGACCGGCACCAACGGCAAGACGACGACCACCGAGCTGCTCGGCGCGATCCTCGACGCGCCCACCGCGGGCAACGTCGGCCGCGCGCTCACCGACCTCGACGGCGAGGTCGAGCCCGGCGCGCTCGTCGTGTGCGAGCTGTCGAGCTTCCAGCTCGAGGACGTGCACGAGCTCGCCTGCGAGGTCGCAGTGCTGCTCAACCTCGAGCCCGACCACCTCGACCGCTACGCGTCCTTCGACGACTACCGCGCCGCGAAGCTGCGGATCTTCGAGCGGGCGCGCGCGAAGGTCGTCCCGCAGGGCAGCGGCCTCGAGGGGATCGAGTTCTCGGCCGCGGACGAGCTGCCCGCCGAGCCGCTCGTCCGCGGCGCGCACAACCGCGAGAACGCCGCGGCGGCGACCGCGGCGGCACGCGCTCTCGGCACCCCCGACGAGCAGATCGCCGAGGCGCTGCGCACCTTCCCGGGGGTGCCGCACCGGCTGGAGCCCGTCGGCGAGGTGAACGGCGTCCGCTACGTGAACGACTCCAAGGCGACGAACGTCGCCGCCGCCCTGCGCGCGCTGGCCGCGTACGCCGACGAGCAGGTGCACCTGATCCTCGGCGGCTCCCGCAAGGGCGAGGACTTCGCGCCGCTCGCCGCCGCGCTCGGTGCGAACGTACGCAGCGTGCACCTGATCGGCGAGACGGCCGGCGAGCTCGCCGCCGTCATCCCGCAAGGGCGCGACGACCGCGACCTCGGCACCGCGCTGGCGCACATCCAGGCCCGGCCGGGCGACGTCGTCCTGCTCTCGCCGGCCTGCGCGAGCTACGACCAGTACCGCGACTTCGAGGAGCGCGGCGAGGAGTTCAGGAGGCTGGTGCAGAACTTGAGCACGTGAGGCGGGGCCTCGAATCCAGCGTGCTCATCCTCGTGACCCTCGGCCTGGTCGCCTTCGGTCTCGTGATGGTCTACAGCGCGACCTCGGCGTCGGCCGCGCTCGCGAACGGCGACCCGTCCTACTACCTCAAGCGACAGGCCGTCTACGCCTTCCTCGGGCTCCTCCTGATGGTCCTGTTCTCGCGCGTCGACTTCGACAAGCTGCGCGCGCTCGCGCCGACCCTGATGGTCACCAGCGTCGCGCTGCTGCTGGCCGTGCTCGTCCTCGGGCGCGCCGCGAACGGCGCCCGCCGCTGGATCTCGATCGGGCCCGCCGCCTTCCAGCCCTCGGAGCTGGCCAAGCTCGCCCTGGCGGTCTGGGCGGCGTCGTACCTCGCGCGCCGCCGCGCCCCGCGGTCGCTGCACGAGCTCTGGCGCCCGGTCGGCGTCGTCACCGTCGTGTTCTGCGGGCTGATCCTGGTCGAGCCCGACCTCGGCACGGCGATCGCGATCGTGGCGATGCTGGCGGCGATCCTGCTCGTCTCGGGCACGCCGACCCGGACGCTGGGCGGCGGTCTCGGGATCGCCGCGACGCTCGGCCTGTTCGCGGTCTGGCTCGAGCCGTACCGCCGCGCGCGCCTCTTCAGCTTCCTCAACCCGTGGCAGGACGCGCAGGGCGCCGGCTTCCAGACCGTGCAGGCGATGATCGGCCTCGGTTCCGGGAGCATCTTCGGCGTCGGCCTCGGCCAGAGCGTGCAGAAGGTGAACTACCTCCCCGAGGCCCACACCGACATGATCTTCGCCATCATCGGCGAGGAGCTCGGGCTCGTCGGCGCGACCGCGGTGATCGCCGCGTACTGCGCGTTCGCCTACGCTGGCCTGAAGATCGCGCTCGACTGCAAGGACCCGTTCGGCAAGCGCCTCGCCGCCGGTCTGACCGCGCTGGTCTGCGGCCAGGCCGCGATCAACCTCGCCGCGGTGATGGGCCTCGCGCCGCTGACCGGGATTCCGCTCCCGTTCGTCTCGTACGGCGGCTCGAGCCTCGTGATCGGCCTCGCCTGCGTGGGGATCCTCCTTAACATCGCGGCGAATGGCGGAGTCGCAAGAGCCAGTGTTCCTGATCGCAGCCGGCGGGACGGCGGGGCACGTACTCCCCGCGCTCGCAGTCGCCGACGCGCTGCGGGCACGCGGAGCACGGGTGACGTTCGCCGGGTCGCCGGATCGCGCCGAGGCGCGGCTGGTTCCTGACGCGGGCTACGAGCTGGACACCTTCCGCGTAAGCGGGCTGCCGCGCCAGCCGGGCCTCGCCCAGGCGCGGGCGGCGCTGCACGCGCTCGCGGCGCCCGCGGCCTGCGACCGGATCCTCGGGCGGCGGCAGCCTCACGCGGTGCTCGGCGGCGGCGGCTACGTGGCCGGGCCGGTGGTCGTGGCCGCGGCCCGGCGGCGGCTGCCGACCGCGATCACCGAGGCGGACGCGCACCTCGGCCTGGCGAACCGGCTGGCCGCGCCGTTCGCCAAGCGCGTCTTTCTCTCGTTCCCGATCGCGGGACGCGAGCCGCCCAAGTACGAGGTCGTCGGGCGGCCGCTGCCGGCGGGGGCACTACCGCTCCCGCGGGCGGAGGCGCGGGAGCAGCTCGGGCTGCCGCCGGACGGGCCGGTGCTGCTCGTGGCGGGCGCGCGGGCGGGGGCGCAGGCGCTGAACGAGTTCGCGGTCGAGACGTTCGGGGCCGGCGGCCCCGCGATCCTGCACGTCTCGGGCGAGCGCGACTACGAGGCGCTGCGGCCGCGCGTCACGCGGCCCGACTACGTGCTCGTGCCCGTGCTCGACGGGCTCGGGGCCGCGTACGGCGCCGCCGACCTCGCGCTCATGCGCAGCGGCTCGACCGTCTGGGAGCTGGCCGCCGCGGGCGTCCCGGCCGTGCTCGTCCCGTACCCGTTCGCCACCGGCGACCACCAGACGAAGAACGCGCGCTACTTCGAGGCGGCCGGCGGCGCGATCGTCGTGCCCGAGACGGAGCTCGGCAGGGCGGCCGACATCGTGCGCTCGCTGCTCGACGACCCGGGGCGCCTGGCCGGGATGGCCGCGGCGATGAAGCGCGTCGCGAAGCCGGACGCCGCCGAGACGATCGCCGAGGAGCTGATGGTGCTTGCAGCCGCTCACGGGTAGGCGCCTCTGGTTCGTCGGGATCGGCGGCGCGGGGATGAGCGCGCTCGCGCTCGTGGCGAAGCAGTGGGGCGCGGAGGTAGGCGGCTCCGACCGGGCGCGCTCCTCGTACGTCGAGCGCCTGGAGGCGGCCGGGGTCCCGGTCGCGATCGGCCACGACGCGGCCAACGTGCCGGAGGCCACGGAGGTGATCGTCTCCAGCGCGATCGCCGCCGACAACCCGGAGCTTCCAGTGTCACGCGCGCGCGTGAAGAAGAGAGCCGAGCTGCTCGCCGAGCTCGTCGAGCTGCGACCGTCGATCGTCGTCGCGGGCGCCCACGGCAAGACAACGACGAGCGGCATGATCGCGTTCGTGCTCGAGCGGCTCGGGCGCGACCCCGCCTTCCTGATCGGCGGCGAGATCCCGCAGCTCGGCGGCAACGCGGCCGCGGGTGAAGGGTGGCTCGTGGCGGAGGGCGACGAGTCCGACCGGTCGCTCGAGCTGCTGCGCCCGCGCGTCGCGGTGCTGACGAACGTCGAGCTCGACCACCACGCGACGTTCTCGTCGGAGGCCGAGGTGCGCGAGCTGTTCGAGCGCTGGCTCGCCAAGGCGCCGGAATCGGTGCGCGGCGAGGAATTGGAGCCGGTGTCCTTCGAGCTCGCCGTCCCGGGCGAGCACAACCGGCGCAACGCGGCGACCGCGCTCGCTGCGCTCGAGCTCGCCGGCGTCGAGCGCGCCGAGGCCGAGCGCGTGCTGTCGGAGTTCGCCGGCGCCGGCCGCCGCTTCGAGCTGCGCGGCGAGGCCGGCGGCGTGCGCGTCTACGACGACTACGGCCACCACCCGCGCGAGATCGCGGCGACGCTCGAGGCCGCGCGCGCCGCCGCGAACGGCGGCCGCGTGCTCGTCGCCTTCCAGCCGCACCTCTACTCGCGCACGCGCTACCTCGCGCACGAGCTCGGGCGGGCGCTCGCGGGCGCCGACGCGGTGGCGGTGACGCGCGTCTACGCCGCGCGCGAGGATCCGGTGCCGGGGGTCGAGGGGTCGCTCGTGGTCGAGGAGCTCGCGTCGGAGCGCCCCGGCATGGCCGTCGGCTGGACGCCCGCGCTCGACGACGCGGCCCGCTTCCTCGCGCGGCGTGCGCGGCCCGGCGACCTCGTGCTGACGATCGGCGCGGGCGATATCGACCGCGTCGGGCCGCTCGTGCTCGAGGAGCTCGCGTGAAGGTCGAGCACGGGGTCGCGCTCTCGCGGTTCACGACGCTCGGCGCCGGCGGCCCCGCCGCGGCCTTCGCGCGCCCGGAGTCGGTCGGCGAGCTCGAGGAAGCGCTGGCGTGGGCGCGCGAGGGCGGGCTCCCGGTGGCGACGATCGGGCTCGGGTCGAACCTGCTCGTCGCGGACTCCGGGTTCGAGGGTCTTGTGCTGAAGCTCGGGGGGGAGCTCGCGGAGGCACATGCGGAGGACGAGCGGCTGCTCGCTGGGGGCGGCGCGACGAACGCCGTCTGTCTGCACCGGGTGCGGGCGGCCGGGCTCGGCGGGTTCGAGTTCGCCTGCGCGATTCCGGGGACGATCGGCGGCGGCGTCTGGATGAACGCGGGGGCGTACGGCAGCGACTGGGCCACGATCCTCGACCGCGCGCTCGTCGTCGACGAGGTGGGCCCGCGCTGGCTGACGCCCGCCGAGCTCGGGTTGAGCTACCGCCACTCTGAGCTGCGCCACGGCCAGGTGGTCGCGCGCGCCGAGTTCACCCTCGCGCCCCTCCCCGAGGAGCAGATCAAGGCGAACGTCGCCCGGTTGCAGGCCCTGCGCAAAGCGGCGCAGCCGACGAACAAGCGCACGTTCGGCAGCGTCTTCAAGAACCCCGACCACGAGCTGAGCGCGGGGAAGATGCTCGAGGCCTGCGGGCTGAAGGGCCACCGGATGGGAGGCGCGCAGATCTCGCCCCGGCACGCGAACTTCATCGAGAACGCCGACGGCGCGCGGGCGGAGGACGCGATCGCGCTGATGACCGAGGCCCGCCGGCGGGCGCGCGAGCAGTTCGGCGTCGAGCTCGTGCACGAGGTCGAGTTCCTCGGCGACCTCGAGCTTCCGCCTGCCCGGTAGGAGCGCCGCCCGCGGCGGCGAAAGCCGCGTCGTGCCCCAGCCGGGTTCCCAGCGCCCGCGTCCCCGCGCGGCCGTCGTCCACCTCCCCGCAGGTGGACGGACACCGCTCGTGCGATTGCTCCCCTCGGGGCGGTCGCTCCTGATCGGCTTCGCGATCGTGCTCGGCGCCGCCGGCCTTTACCTGCTCGCGCGCTCGACGCCGATGTTCGCGGTCGGGCAGATCGAGGTCGAGGGCGCGCCGGCGCCGGTCGCCGCGCACGTCCGGGCGGCGCTCGCGCCGCTGAAGGGCGAGAGCCTGCTCGGGCTCGACTCGGCCGAGATCGAGCGGCGGCTCGCGAAGCTGCCCGACGTGGCCGCCTCCGGCTACGACCGCGACTTCCCGCATACCCTGCGCGTGACGGTTCGGCCCGAGCACCCGGTCGCCGTGGCACGGCAGGGGTCGAAGGCCTGGCTCATCGCGGCCAGTACCCGCGCGATCGCGGAGGTCCCCCTCCGGACGCACGCCGGCCTTCCCCGCGTCTGGCTCGCGCACTCGAACGAGCCGGAAGTCGGCGCCGCGGTCACCGACCGGTACGCGCTGCGGGCGATCCGCGCCCTCGCGCTCGCGCGAACCGCGCACTTCCGCGGTCAGGTGCGGATGGTGCGCGTCCGCGCGAGCGACCTCACCTTCCTGCTCGGCTCCGGAATCGAGCTTCGGCTCGGCGACCTGCACGCCGTACCGCTCAAGCTCGCGGTCGCAACCAGAGTGCTGCCGATCCTCCTCCAGCACGGCGGATACCTCTACCTCGACGTGAGCGTTCCGGAGCGGCCCGTGGCGGGCACAACCCTCAACCCTCAACCAAAGCCTTAGGATGAGCGGCACCAGGTCGCGTTGACATAAGCCTTCGCGAGGCGTACCCTGCCCTGCGCTGAAGACGAAATGTCCAGTAAAGCTTGAGGTGGAGACGGGTTGAGCGTACGAGATCAGAGCGGGAACTACCTGGCGTTGATCAAGGTCGTGGGCGTCGGCGGCGGCGGGTCGAACGCCGTCAACCGGATGGTGGACGCCGGGCTCGGGGGCTGCGAGTTCATCGCGGTGAACACCGATGCCCAGGCGCTGCTGATGGTCGACTCCGACGTCAAGATGCCGATCGGCTCCGACGTCACCCGCGGCCTCGGCGCCGGCGCGGACCCGACGGTCGGCCGCTCGGCCGCAGAGGAGAGCCGCGACGAGCTGAAGGAGGCGCTGAAGGGCGCCGACATGGTCTTCGTGACCGCGGGCGAAGGCGGCGGCACGGGCACGGGCGCCGCGCCGGTCGTGGCGCGCCTTGCGCAGGAGATCGGCGCGCTCACCGTCGGGGTCGTCACGAAGCCGTTCTCGTTCGAGGGCCGCCGGCGCTCCGAGATCGCCGCGCGCGGCGTCGACGAGCTGCGCGACGAGGTCGACACGCTGATCGTGATCGAGAACGACCGCCTGCTGCAAGTGGTCGAGAAGCGCACCTCGATCCTCGACGCGTTCACGCTGGCCGACGACGTGCTCCGCCAGGGCGTCCAGGGCATCACCGACCTGATCACGATCCCCGGGCTCGTGAACCTCGACTTTGCCGACGTGCGGACGATCATGAACGAGGCTGGCTCGGCGCTGATGGGCATCGGGATCGCCTCCGGCGAGAACCGCGCGACCGAGGCCGCCCGCTCGGCGGTGTCGTCGCCGCTGCTCGAGTCGTCGATCGAGGGCGCGACCGGGATCCTCCTGAACGTGACCGGCAGCTCCGACATCGGGCTGTTCGAGGTCAACGAGGCCGCCCAGGTGGTTACCTCGGCCGCCGACCAGAACGCGAACGTGATCTTCGGCGCGGTGATCGACGAGTCGCTGAAGGACGAAGTTCGCGTCACGGTGATCGCGACCGGCTTCGGCCCCGCGAAGGTGCGCCGCCGCCGGCGCGCGGAGGAGCCGGCCGACGAGTCGCGTCGGGACGAGGAAGGGCGCCGTGACCAGCCCGCCGAGCGGTTCGAGGTCGGCGACGACGTGCTCGAAGTCCCGTCCTTCCTCCGCGACTAGCCGCCCGACCCCGGCCCAGGTTTAAGCGCCCGCGACGGCGGCAATCATCCCTGTGCCCTCTCGGGTCGACCGTAGCGGTTGACCCGCGATGACCCGGTCCGGCCGCCCCGGCCTCGACATCTCAGTCGAAGCCGGGGCGGCTCCCTTTTCGGCTCCATTAGCATCAGCGCCCGCATGCAGACGCTGCTCCGGACGCCGCTCTACGAGCGCCACGTCGCCCTCGGCGCGCGCCTCGTCCCGTTCGCCGGCTGGGAGATGCCGGTGCAGTACGAGGGCGTCATCCCCGAGCACCGCGCGGTGCGAACGGACGCGGGAGCCTTCGACGTCTCGCACATGGGCGAGCTCGTCGTCGAGGGCGTCGGTGCCCGCTCGTTCCTCCAGTCCGTGCTCTCGAACGACCTCGACCGGCTCGGCCCCGGACGCGCGCAGTACACGCTGCTCACCAACGAGCACGGCGGGATCGTCGACGACCTGATCGCGTACGAGCTCTCGCCCGAGCGCTTCCTTTTGATCGTGAACGCCGCGAACCGCGAGGCCGACCGCGCGTGGCTCGAGGAGCGCGTGCCCGACGGCGTCGAGCTCGCCGACCTCTCCGACGACTACGGCCTGGTCGCCGTGCAGGGGCCGCGCGCGCTCGAGCGCCTCGAGCTGTTCGACGCGCCCGCGTTCACCTTCGCGGACGGCGAGGTCGGCGGCGTGCCCTGCACGATCAACCGCACCGGCTACACCGGCGAGCAGGGCGTCGAGCTGCTCGTCGGCGCCGCGGAGGCGGCCGAGCTCTGGGACTGCGTGCTCGACCGCGGGGTCGTCCCCTGCGGCCTGGGCGCGCGCGACACGCTGCGGCTCGAGGTCTGCTACCCGCTCCACGGCAACGACATCACGGCCGAGACCGACGCGATTTCGGCCGGGCTCGGCTGGGTCTGCGCCCTCGACCAGGAGTTCACCGGCGCGCAGGAGCTGCGCCGCATCAAGGACGCCGGTCCGGAGCGGAGGCTGGCTGCCTTCGTGATGGAGGAGCCCGGGATCCCCCGGCAGGGGATGCCGATCACCGAGGGCGGCGAGGTGACCTCGGGCTCGCACTCGCCGATGCTGGAGGTGGGCATCGGCATGGGCTACGTTCCGGCGGAGCTCGCGCAGCCAGGTTCGGAGCTGACGATCGACGTCCGGGGCCGGCCG
>DASSQK010000237.1:0-4888 GCA_035702555.1 Gaiellaceae bacterium
GCGAGACCCGCTCCCGCTGACCGCGCTGCGGATCGCCGTTCCCGCCGAGGCCGCGGGCGAGCGGCTGGATCGCTTCCTCGCCTCGCTGCCGGAGGTCGGCTCGCGCGCGGCGGCCGAGCGGCTCCTCGGCGCCGGCGGCGCACTGGTCGACGGGGAGCCGCGGCCGAAGAGCCACCGGCTCGCGGGCGGCGAGCAACTCGAGCTGACGGTTCCCGAAGTGGCGGCGGGCGGGCTCGAGCACGAGGAGGTGCCACTCCGGATCGCCTACGAAGACGAGGCGGTGCTCGTCGTGGACAAGCCGGCTGGCGTTGTCGTGCACCCCTCGCCCGGCCACGCCACGGGCACCCTCGTGCACGGTCTCGTGGGACTGGCCGCGGGCGGGGAGGACGAGGAGCGACCCGGGATCGTCCACCGGCTCGACCGCGACACGTCGGGGCTGCTGGTGGTCGCGCGCAGCGACGAGGGCTACGCACGGCTCCAGGAGCTCGTCCGCGAGCGCGCCCTCGAGCGGCGCTACAAGGCGCTCGTCCGCGGCCGCCCGCGGTCCTGGACCGGCCGCATCGAAGCGCCCATCGGCCGAGACCGCCACGACCCCACGCGGCACTCGCTCGACACCGACACCCCGCGCGAGGCGGTGACGCATTTCGAGGTCGAGCGCCTATTCGACCGGCACGCGCTGCTCGACGTGCGCCTCGAGACGGGCCGGACACATCAGATCCGCGTCCACCTCGCGGCGATCGGCCTGCCGGTGGTCGGCGACCCCGTCTACGGCGTGCCCGACGAGGCCCTGCGGCGCCAGTTCCTGCACGCGTGGCGGCTCGCGTTCCCACATCCGCTCCGCGACGAGCGGGTCGAGGTGGAGTCGCCGCTGCCGGCCGACCTTCAGGCCGCGCTGGCGCGCTTCGCCTCGTAGAGCCGCGCGTCGGCGGCGCGGAAGAGCGCGTCGACGTCGCCCGCCTCGTCGGGGAAGTGCGCGAGGCCGGCGCTGAACGCGCAGGGCTCGGGCAGCTCACCCGCGGCGATGAGCTCGTCGACCCGGTCCCGCAGGCGCTCCAGGAGCCGTGAGCCTGCCTCCTCGTCGGCCTCTACGAGGTAGGCGGCGAACTCGTCGCCGCCCATCCGGCCCGCGAGGTCGGAACCGCGCAGCGAGTCGCGCAGCAAGGCGGAGAAGCGCGTGAGCGCCCGGTCGCCCTCCGGATGGCCGAGGGTGTCGTTGAGCTCCTTGAAGCGGTCGAGGTCGATGAACACGAGCGCGACGCCGTGCCCGTAGCGGCGGGCGCGCTCGAGCTCGAGCTCGAGCTCCCGCACGAACGCCTGGTGGTGCAGCAGCCCGGTCAGCTGGTCGTGGCGGGCCTGGTGCGCGAGCTCCGAGGTCGCGCGGTCGAAGTACGCGACGACGCACTCCGTCACCAGCCGGTCGACGGCCGCGTTCAGGCGCTCCTCGGCCGCGAGCACCTCCCCGGGATCGAGCTCCGCCGCGCGCTCCGCGACGAAGCGCCACAGAATCCGGCGCAGGAGCAGGAACTCGCTGACGATCTCGCGCGGGGCGAAGCCGAACGCCTCGCGCTGGCGCGCGTGCTCCCGCGCCTGGGCGGCGAGCGGGCTGCCGTGCCGGACGCGCTCCGGCTGCGGGTCGGCGAGCTCCCGCGCGAGCTCGGCGATGAACGTCGGCATGTCGCCGAGCTGGCCGAGCCGGCCGAGGCGCTGGAGCGACGGGATCTGGTCGTCGAGCAGGCCCTCCTCGACGGTCGCGACCGCGAGCTCCCAGGCGCAGCTCCGGATCTCGGCGGCGAGCTCCTCGAGCGCGGGTGGCGATTCGCGTGTCTCCACGACCCCATCATGGATCGAGCCGCGGACGCCCAAACCCGAAGCGCCGGTACACTTCCCCGGCTTCGTCCCCTACCCGGCGACCAGGGCAGGTGGGGGTGCCGGCGGCTCCGAGCGCCGGTTCCACCTACTCCCGCCGGTGAACGACCACCAAAACCAGCAGAGAGGAAACCCCATGGCAGTCAGCATGCGAGAGCTCCTGGAGGCCGGCGTCCATTTCGGCCACCAGACCCGCCGCTGGAACCCGAAGATGCGGCGCTTCATCTTCGGCGAGCGCGGCGGCATCTACATCATCGATCTCCAGAAGACGCTCCAGAGCCTCGAGGAGGCGCAGGGCTTCGCCCGCAACCTCGCCGAGCGCGGCGGCACCGTGCTCTTCGTCGGCACGAAGAAGCAGGCGCAGGACGCGGTCGCGGACGAGGCCAAGCGCACCGCGATGCCGTTCGTGAACCACCGCTGGCTCGGTGGCCTGCTCACCAACTGGCGCACGATCTCCGAGCGCATCGAGCACCTGCACGAGCTGCGGCGCCTGCGCGACGAGGGCCAGCTCGACCTGCTTCCACCGAAGGAGCGCATCTCGATGCAGGGCGAGCTCGAGAAGCTCGAGGCGAACCTCGGCGGCGTGGCCGACATGCGCAAGCAGCCCGACGCCGTCTTCATCGTCGATCTGCGCAAGGAGCAGCTGGCCGTCCGCGAGGCGCGGCGGCTCGGGCTGCCGGTGATCGCGCTCGTCGACACCAACTGCGACCCCGACGAGGCCGACTTCGTCATTCCGGGGAACGACGACGCGATCCGGTCGTGCGGCCTCGTCGTGCGCGCGATCGGCGACGCGATCGCCGAGGGCAAGTCCCAGGTGACCCCCGCGGACTTCGAGGCGCCTGCCGCCGAGGAGCAGCCGCAGGAGGAGCCCGAGGCGCCGCCGGTGGCCGCAGAGCCCGCCGCGGCCGACGAGTCCGCGCCTGCAGCAGCCGAGGAGACCGCGCCGGCGGCCGAGCCCGAGCCTAAGCCCGTCCCGGTGCCCGACACGCCGGCCGAGCAGCAGCCCGAGGAGCCGTCGTGAGCCAGGTCGAGATCTCCGCGGGCCTCGTCAAGGAGCTCCGCGACCTCACGGGCGCGGGGATGATGGACGCCAAGCGGGCGCTCGTCGAGACCGGCGGCGACGTCGAGGCCGCGCAGCGCCTCCTGCGCGAGCAGGGCATGGCGGCTGCCGGCAAGCGGGCCGGCCGCGCGACCACCGAGGGCGAGGTTCGGTCCACCGTCTCCGGGAACCTGGGCGTGATCGTGGCCGTGGGCTGCGAGACCGAGCCGGTCTCGAACAACGAGCGGTTCGAGAGCTTCGTCGAGGCCGTGCTCGAAGGCGTGGAGGGCAACGGGCCCGACGCCGTGTCCGGTCTCGAGGAACAGCGGCTGGAGCTGATCTCCCAGCTCGGCGAGAACATCGAGATCGTCGGCGCCGCGCGCATGGAAGCCGGCGAGGGTGAGCTGCTCGCCGAATACGTGCACCCGCCTGCGAACAAGATCGGCGTGCTCGTGCGCGCCCGGGGCGGCGACCCCGTGACCGCACGCCAGCTCGCCATGCACATCTCGTTCGCGGCGCCGCGCTACCGCAGCGTCGACGAGGTCCCGCAGGACGAGCTGGCGAACGAGCGCTCGATCTACGAGAACCAGGCCGACGTGCAGTCGAAGCCCGAGGAGGTGCGCGCGAAGATCGTTGAGGGGCGGCTGCGCAAGGAGTTCCTCTCCGGGGTGGCGCTCAGCGAGCAGTCGTGGATCCACGACCCGTCGCAGACCGCGGGCAAGGCGCTCGCGGATGCCGGTCTCGAGGTCGTCGAGTTCGTGCGCTTCGCGCTCGCCGAGTGACCGAGACGGCTCCGGCTCGGACCGACCGGGGCGCCGGCCCGCCGTTCGAGCGCGTGCTGCTGAAGCTGTCCGGCGAGGCCCTGATGGGCGCGCAGGAGTACGGCCTCCATCCGGATCGCATCGCCGATCTCGCCGGCGAGATCGTCGACGTGCGCGAGCACGGGCTCGAGCTCGCCATCGTCGTCGGCGCCGGAAACATCTACCGCGGCATCGAGGCGGCGGCCGAGGGCATGGACCGCGCGACCGCCGACTACGCCGGCATGCTCGCGACGCTGTTGAACGCGCTCGCGCTCCAGGACGCGCTCGAGCGCCGCGGCGCGCACACGCGAGTCCTCTCGGCGCTCGCCGCGGCGGAGGTCGCGGAGCCGTACATCCGGCGCCGCGCGATCCGCCACCTGGAGAAGGGCCGGATCGTGATCTTCGCGGCCGGAACGGGCAACCCGTTCTTCACCACGGACACGGCGGCCGCGCTGCGCGCGCTCGAGATCAACGCCGAGGCGATCCTGATGGCGAAGAACAACGTCGAGGGCGTCCTCGACGGCGACCCGCGCGTCGACCCGGACGCGAAGCTCGTCCCGGAGCTGACCCACCTGGAGGCGATCGAGCGTGGGCTAAAGGTGATGGACACGACGGCCCTGTCGCTGTGCATGGACAACCGCCTGCCGATCTACGTGTTCGCCCTCGAGGAGGGAAACATCCGTAGAGTCGTGCACGGCGAGCGGGTCGGCACCATCGTCTCGACCCCCTGACCCGAGGAGGCCGGAATGGCGATCGATGACCTAGTTCAGGACGCGCAGCGGCGGATGCACAAGTCCGTCGAGGCGGCGCAGAGCGAGTTCGGCACCCTGCGCACCGGCCGCGCGTCGCCCGCGCTGCTCGACCGCATCCAGATCGACTACTACGGCCAGCAGACGCCGCTCAAGCAGCTCGCCACGATCGGCGCCCCCGAGCCGCGCCTGCTCACGATCCAGCCGTTCGACCCCAACTCGGTCTCGACCATCGAGCGGGCGATCCAGGAGTCGGATCTGGGCCTGACGCCCAACAACGACGGCAAGCTGATCCGCCTGCCGATCCCGCAGCTGACCGAGGAACGGCGCAAGGAGCTCGTCAAGGTCGTCCGCCACATGGCCGAGGAGGGCAAGGTCGCGATCCGGAACGTGCGCCGCGACGCGATCCACCACCTGAAGGAGCTCGTCGACAA
>DASSQK010000238.1:0-6866 GCA_035702555.1 Gaiellaceae bacterium
CTCCCGATCCACTTCGTCCAGTAGACCTTGTGGAAGAACCAGTTCATCACGACGAGGAGCACCGCGATCGCCAGCAGCCCCGTCACCGCCTGGAGGCGGTCGCCGTACTGCGTGAACCGGGACAGGATCGCCTGCGCGACGAACCAGGTACCCACCGCCGCGGCGAAGCCGAGCGCCGCCCCGGCGGCGACTGGACGGCGCAGCCGGTCGCGGGCGCCGAGCATCGGCGCCATCACCGCGGCCAGGATCAGCACGGCCTCCAGCCCTTCGCGGAAGACGATGATCGCGCTGTTCGCCAGCACGACCGCGTGCGGCTCGGCAGTCGTGCTCTCGGTCGGGTCGGGCGTCCCCTGCGAGGCGTAGACGACGCTGGCGACCAGCGTCGCGACGATCGCCGACGCGAAGATCCAGGCGCCCCAGGTCTGCCACCAGCGGCGTGACTTGACGGTCTCGCAGAACAGCTGCTTCACGGCCGGGCACCCTACCAACTTGTTGTAAGGGCACCCTTACAACGAGGCGGAGCTCAGCTGCCCTGCTCTGCGAGCCAGGCCTTCGCGACCCGCTTCTGCGCGCGCGTCAGCCACGCCTCCTCGACGAGGTCGCGCAGCTCCTCGCGGTCGAGCCGCTCGAGGCTCGGGATGCGCACCAGCACCGCTGCGTAGCCGTCGAAGTGCGGCGTCGTGAAGTAGATCCCGCGCGAGTCGGAGAGCAGCAGGTGCTTCACGTCGAGGTCGGCGACGCGGAACACGAGCACGTCGTCGAGACGCTCGCCATCCTCGTCGACCGCGTCGGGCCGGCGGCCGCGGTGGAAGCAGAAGAGCTTGTCGTGCACCTTGTAGGCGGGCCGCCCGTCGTCGGAGAGCTCCTTCGTCGCCTGCGGCATCGCCAGCGCGAGCTCGTCCAGGTCGGCCATCGTGCTCACCGGTCTAGTATCGCGAGCGATGGCGTACGACGAGGCGCTCGCCGAGCGCATCCGCGAGCTCGTCTCCGGCGAGGACGGCGTCACCGAGCAGAAGATGTTCGGCGGGCTCGCGTTCCTCGTGTACGGCAACATGGCCGTCGCCGCGAGCGGCCAGGGCGGGATCCTCGTCCGCGTCGACCCGGCCGAGTCGCAGCGGCTCGTCGAGACGACCGCGGCCGAGGAGATGGTCATGCGCGGCCGCTCGATGGCCGGCTGGCTGCGCGTCGAGCCGGCAGACGACGAGCTCACGCACTGGGTCGAGCGCGGCCTCTCCTACGCGCGCTCGCTGCCGCCGAAGCGCTGAGGGGGAAGGCCCCCGCCGACACACGGCCGACGGGGGCCCGGCTCGCGGGGACTATCCGGCGGCCTCGAAGACGTTCGGCGGTACCGTCGCCCCGCCGTCGACCGAGATCAGGTCGGCGAGCGTGTAGCGATAGGTGATGCCGTACGTCTGCGCGATCGTCGTCAGGGTGGGGTCGTTCAGGTAGAAGAAGCGGTCGCCGTCGCGAAGTGCGGCGAACTGCTTCCTCCAGATCGCGAGCTGCAGCGGCCCGAACTCGGTTCCGGCGACGTGCTTCTCGGAGACCATGCCGACGAACGCGTCCACCTTGTCGACGCTGCCGTAGATCCCGCGCAGCCTCGCCGCCAGCGTCGTCCGGCGGGTCGCCGTCACCGCGTCTTCCTGCGCCGCCTCGCTGCCGAGCGGGATCACGTTGCCCGCTTCGTCGCGAAGCTGCATGACGTCGAGGCTGTTCGGGTCGTCGACCGGGTCGTTCGGGTCGATCTTGGGGTCGCTCGGGAACCGGTCGGTCGCCTCGCCGGTGATCTGCGTGAACGAGCGCACCGGCGCGAGGCCGTAGGCGCGGCGGAGGTCGTTGTAGGACGGCATCCCGTGGTCACGGCCGCGCTGGATGTCGTCGGCCCCGAGGTCGGCGACGCCCGTGAAGCAGGACGGCTTGATCACCGGCGCGCCGCACGAGGCCGGGTCGCTGCTGTTCGGCTTCGGGAGCTGGAAGAGCACGCTCCGGAGCGAGTTGTCGATCTGCTCGTCGTTCTTGTACTGCCGCTCGCTGAGGCTCGCGAGGATCGGGCCCTCGCCGATCTGCTCCAGCAGGTCGGGGTTGCCGAACGCGACGACGAGCGGGATCACGAGCGTGACCGTCCCGTCCGCGTTCCGCTCGACGTCGATCCCCCGGGCCGGGAACGCGTTGAGCTGGGCGTCGGTGAACTTCCCCGCGGGCACCGTCGGCTCGAACTCGCCGTGGATCATGCTGTGCGCGCGGTAGCCCACCACCGCGAACTCGTTCGTGAGCGCCGGGTTGACGCTCGACGAGTAGCCGCGGTAGGCGGCGAGGCGGACGCCCAGCGAGGGGAGGAACTCGTTGTAGGTGATGAACTGGATCTCCGCCCCGACGACGCGGCGCGCGATCTGGAACTTCTCCTCGTCCGAGAGCGGCGTCCCGGCGAGGGACGTCACGATCCGGTTGTGCTCACGTGCGAAGAGCGTGTGGATCGCGGTGAGCGCGACGTTCTCGTTCGCCCGGACGTCCCCCGCGACGGCGGCCTTCGTGGGCGCTCCGAGCAGCGCGCCCATCAGGTCCATCGGCGGTGCCGTCGAGGGGTCCCCGCGCTCGCCCACCCGCGGCAGGTAGCCGTTGGTCGTCAGCATCAGGCTCGCCCCGTTGTCGGTCGGATTTCCGTCGACAGGCCCGATGCGCAGCCAGTCCAGCCGCGAGGGGGTCACGCCGTAGACGTTCGAGGCGTCGATGAAGCTGCTGAGGGTGTTGATCTGCTGGCGCGGCGTCGTGCCGCCGGTGTTCGGCGCGGCCGGGCTGCGCGAGAACGCGAGCGTGCCGAGGTCGTTAGAGAACGCCTCCAGCTTGTCGTGCTTGTCGAACGGCATCGACGCGTCCTCGGCCGGCCGCTCGTCGCGGAGGCCGATGTCGTGGTCGAGGAACTGGCCCCAGGCCCAGCCCCACTGCGAGACGTCGTTCTCGGAGAAGAGATTTTGGCCCCCGTCGTTGAAGACACGGTTGCTGATGTAGCGCGGCGACGGGCCGGAGCGCATCTGGCCGATCCCGTCGGCGTAGCTCGGCGCGGCGACGCGCGCGTACGCCGTTCCCGCCTGCCCCCACGCCGGATGGGTTGCGTTGTTGCCGCTGCCGTCGAGGCTGCGACCTCCCGGGAGCGGCGCGGCTCCCGACCCCGTACCGAGCAGGATCGCGAACAGCGTCAGGCCGATCGCCCAGAGCGCCAAGCTGCGCATGCCTACCTCCTTCCTGGCCAAGGAACATGTCGACTGCTGCGCGGACTGCCTACCGTGCGCCGCCGACCCGATCCGCCGCATACCCCCGCTCGACTGCGCCGACGGTCCGATGATCTCGCGGCGGCCGCGCGGAGGTCAATGGCCCAACGTAAAAGTCGAGTAAAAATCAGGGCTGCGAATTGCGCAGCCAATTCGACCCACCTGGGTCGGATCGCCCGGGTCATTCGGCGCGCAGGACGTAGCCGATTCCGCGCACCGTGTGGATCACGCGCGGCTCGCCGCCGGCCTCCAGCTTGCGGCGGAGGTGGCCCACGTAGACGTTGAGCGAGTTCGACGTCCCGCCGAAGTCGAAGCCCCAGACCTCGCTGAAGATCCTCGGCCGCTCGAGGACCTCCCGCGGGTGCGCGAGGAAGAGTGCGAGCAGATCGAACTCGGTTTGCGTGAGCTCGATCCGCCGGTCTCCACGCCTGACCTCGCGGCTCGTCGGATCGAGCGCGAGGTCCGCGAACCGGAACAGCTCTGCATCGGGCCCGGCCCTGCGCCGCAGGAGCGCCCGCAGGCGCGTGAGCAGCTCGACCAGGACGAACGGCCTGGCGAGGTAGTCGTCGGCCCCCGCGGCCAGGACGCCGCTGTCCCCGGTCTCGAGCTCGCGGCCGCCGAGCAGCAGCACCGGTAACCGCGGTCGCGCCTGGCGCAGACGGCGGCACAGTGCGGCGCCGCGCGACTCTGGAGCCTCCACGTCGACGATCACCGCGTCGGGCGTCTTGTCCTCGACGACGTCGAGGGCCGCCGCGTCGTCGGTGACGAGGAAGACGTCGAAGCCCTCCAGCGCCAGCGCGCCCAGGAGCGCCCTACCGGTGGTCGGCTCGTCGTTGACGACAAGCAGGCGACGTGCCACGTGTCCTCCCTGGCCGGGGCTGGCGATGCGACTGTGTGCGGCGACCCGCGGTTACGCGGACGCCAAGCCCTCGCAGGCGCCCACGCTGCCGGAGCCGTGGCGCGAACGTAGCCGCGTTTGACTTGCGAGTCAACTCGGAGCTCCGGCCGCGCTCGGGCGCCGTCCGATAGCGTCTCGCTCCCGTGACCGTCGTCGTCGTCCTGCTGGTGATCATCGCGGTGCTGCTGTTCGGCGGCATCCTGCTCGGGCTCGCCCTCGAGCTCATCTGGCTCGCGATCACCGGGTTGATCGTGGGCGGCCTCGGCCGCCTCGTGCTTCCGGGTCGGCAGAACGTCGGCCTGCTAACGACGGCGCTCGTCGGCATCGCTGCGAGCCTGCTCGGCGGAATCCTCGGCGACATCTTCAACGCCGGCTGGATCATCCGCTTCCTGGTCGCGATCGCGCTGGCGGCGATCGGGATCGCGCTGCTGAACAACTCGGCAGGCGGCCGCCGCGGCCTCGACCGCGCCTAGGGCTCAGGGCGCGTTCGCGCGGCAGCTCTGCGCGAGGTTGCGGGCATCGCCCGCCGCGGCTTGCCGGTAGCTCCTCCGGATCTGAGCCAGGCCCCCGTCGTGCGCGTAGGCGACGAACGGGTGCGTCGGCAGCGGCGTCGGCACCCAGCCCTCGGGCGCGCCGGCCGGAGCCTCCAGGATGTTGTGGGCAAGCAGGCCGTCGAGCGCGCCGTGCGCACGCCGGCCGGCCGCCGCGTCGTGGGTCCGGATCGCATCGACCCAGTAGCACTCCCACGCGTTCCGCGCAGTGAGCACGGCAATGCCGCCGCCGGCGCCGCGCGACGTGACGCTGTGCGCGGCGTCCGGTCCGAACCGGAACGCCGGCCAGGAGTAGCCGGGCGGCAGCGTCAGCTGCTTCTGCGCGGCGAGGTACTCCCGCTTCGTGACCGGAGGGCGGACGACGTCGCCGTTGATCCAGTGCGCCACGGCGTAGGCGGTCGACGCCAGCACCGCGGTCAGGCAGATCGCCAGGGCGAGCACGAGCGCACGGCTGCGGTGGCGGCGGGGGCGGGCGAGCCGCTCGTCGACCGGGGCCGCGGCGATGCGGGCGAAGAGTTCGGCGTCGTCGCGGTGAGGGACCTCCGCCACCGGGTTGGCCCGGCGCAGGCGGACCATGATCGAGTCGCTGCTCATGTCGTCTCCAGGTCGAGATGGTTGGTCGAGTCGGCGAGGTTGTCGCCCTCGAGCTTCGCCCGGAGCCGCCTCCGCGCCCGCAGCAGGCGCACGCGGAAGGCGGTCGGGTTGATCCCGAGCGACCGGGCCGCCTGCGCCGACGTCAGGTCCTCCGGCGACCAGCAACAACGCTTCCCGGTCGAGTCGGGACAGCGCACAAAGGGCCCTGGCGAGGTCGGGATCGAGGTCGTCGACCTCCGGCGCCGGAGTGCTCCCGGCACGCGCGGTCGCCTTGTGGGCCGCGGCGCGGGAGGCGCGTCTCGCGTCGGCCAGGACGACGTTCCGCGCCGTCGCGTAGAGCCAGGGGCGCGGATCGTCCACGGGCACGTCGGCGAGGCGCCGCCAGGCGATGGCCATCACCTCGGCCGCGACCGCGTCCGCATCCGCGCTGCCCCGTCGTCGCGCGTAGGCCGCGATCGCGCCGAGCTGTGCGAAGACGGGTCGGAACCGCTCCTCGGCTTCGCGGCGCTCGGAAAGATCGCTCATACCCGTAACTGTCGCCGAACCGCCGGAGCGTTACCTCCGCGGCTCGACGCGCCGGCCTACGCGGCCACGCTGGCCGCCGTGGCGCCGTCGAGCGCGCGCAGCCGGCGGATGCGCTCCTCGAGCGGCGGGTGCGTCATGAACAGCGTCGCCACGCCGCCGCGCGGCAACGGGTTGACCATGTAGAGCGACGCCGTCGCCGGGTTCACGTTCATCGGGGCGGCCTGCGCGCCGCGCTCCAGCGTCTCGAGCGCGTTCGCCAGCGGCTCCGCCCGGCCGAGCAGCTCGGCGCCGGTCGCGTCGGCGAGGTACTCGCGCTGGCGCGAGACCGCGAGCTGCAGCAGTGCGGCGGCCAGCGGCGCGAGGATGATCGTGGCGAGCGTGCCGATCAGGCCGAGCGGCCCCGAGTCCTCGTCGTCCCCGCCGAAGAGCAGCGAGAACTGGAGGACGTTCGCGATCGCCGAGATCGCCCCGGCCACCATCGCCGCGATCGACGAGACGAGGATGTCGCGGTTCTTGATGTGCGCGAACTCGTGCGCGAGCACGCCCCGCACCTGGTCGGGCGGCAGCTGCTGCAGCAGCCCTTCGGTCACGGCGACCGCCGCATGCTGCGGGTTCCGGCCGGTCGCGAAGGCGTTCGGCTGCTCGGAGGCGATCAGGTACAGCCGCGGCTCCGGCACCTGCGCCCGCTGCGCGAGGTCCTGCACGATCCCTTCGAGCTCGGGCATCGTGCCCGGCTCGACCGGCTGCGCCCGGCTCGCCCTCAGCGCGAGCCGGTCCGAGAACCAGTAGCCGGCGACGTTCATCAGCACCGCGAGCGCGACGAAGATGTAGAGAAAGCCGCCGCCCAGCAGTCCGCCGATCGCGATCAGCAAACCGGTCAGCCCTGCGATGAGCAGCCACGTACGGGTCTTGGTGGCGAAGCGAGTCGCTGTGATGTTCATCTGCTCAGAGTCTCCTTTCGACTGAGCGCCGTGGTTGACGATCAGCCGAAGGTCTCTCCCGCCACGCGGGCCGGCGTGCCCGGGCTCGATG
>DASSQK010000239.1:0-2311 GCA_035702555.1 Gaiellaceae bacterium
GGACGGCGAGGAGGTCGCGGCCGGGAAGGCGGTGATCGCGAACGTCACGCCGACGCAGCTCTACGGCCGGCTGCTCGACGGGCACGAGGAGCTCGGACGCCGCTTCCGCTACGGCCGCTCGGAGATGCAGATCCACTTCGCCCTCTCGGAGCCGCCGCGGTGGGACGGCGACGAGCGGCTCGCGCAGACCGCGGTCGTCCACCTCACGCCCGGCCTCGACGGCGTCTCGGGCGCGGTGAACGAGGCCGAGCGCGGCCTGCTGCCGGCCGAGGCGACGGTCGTCGTGGGCCAGCCGCTGACGATGGATCCGAGCCGCGCCCCCGAGGGCGCGGGGCTGCTCTGGATCCAGCTGCAGGAGCTGCCGTGGCGCGTGAAGGGCGACGCGGCCGGCGAGCTCGACCCTGGCGACGGCACCTGGACGGAGGAGCTGCGCGAGCGCTACGCCGACCGTATCCAGGCCCGGATCGCGCGGCACGTCCCGAACCTCGAGTCGGCTCTGCGCCGGCGCGTCGTGCTCTCGCCCGCCGACCTGCAGGCGGCGAACGTGAACCTGCACCAGGGCGACCCGTACTCCGGCGCGCTCGCGCTCGACCAGAACCTGCTCTGGCGGCCGCTGCCCGCGAGCCCGGGCCACTCGACCCCGGTGAAGGGCCTCTGGCACATCGGCGCGAGCACGCACCCGGGCCCCGGCCTGGGCGCGGGCTCCGGGACGATGGTCGCGAAGCAGCTGCTGCGCAGGCGGTTGCGGCGGTGAGGCTCTCCATCTCGCAGATCACGACGGTGACGCAGTCGTTCGCCGACGACCTCGACGCGTACCGCGAGGCGGGCGCCGACGGCGTCGGCATCTGGGAGATGAAGCTCGCCGACGACTCGCTGGAGCGCTTTCGGGCCAGCGGCCTCGGCGCCGCGGCCGCGATCCCCGCGGTGCCGTCGATCCTGCCGCTCCCGCTGATGGAAGGCCCCGAGGATCCCGGCGAGCGGGTGGAGGCGATCCGCGCGGGGATCCGCCGCCTCGCTCCGTTCGAGCCGGAGTGCGTGCTCTTCCTGACCGGCCCCGGCGACGACCGCGAGGCGATGGCCGAGGGGATTCGCGCGGTCGCCAACGAGGGCCGCGAGCACGGCGTTCGCGTCGCCCTCGAGCCGATCCAGCGCGAGTTCGTCCACTACTGGTCGACGGTCTCGTCGCTCGGCGAGGCTGCCGCGCTCGTGGACGAGGCCGGGGCGGACGTCGGCCTGATGTACGACGTGTGGCACCTGTGGCGCGAGCCGCTCGAGGAGATCGAGCGCTACCGCGACCGGATCCGCGGCGTGCACCTGGCGGACTGGCGAGAGCCGACGCGGAACACCAACGACCGCGTGCTCCCGGGCGACGGGGCGATCGAGTTCGGCCCGATCCTCGAGGCACTGCGCTGGGACGGGTTCTACGACCTCGAGATCTTCTCGGACGCGGAGCTGCCGGGGTCGCTGTGGCAGGAGGAGCCGCGGTCGCTCGCGAGGCGCGGGATCGAGGCGCTGCGGAGGACGCTGTCGACCGCGTCTGCGTAGTCGGCGCCGGCGTCATCGGCAGCCTCTTCGCGGGGCACCTCGGCCGCGTCTGCGACGTCTCCGTGCTCTGCCGCCGCGAGGAGCACGTGCGCGCGCTGAACGAGGACGGCCTGCGCGTATCCGGCCGCAGCGCCTTCGTGACGAGCGTGCTCGCTGCGGCCGACCCTGCGCAGCTCCCGGAGCCCGGTCTGGCGATCGTCGCCACCAAGACCACGGAGGTCGACGCGGTGGCGGCACGCCTCCGCGGCCACTGGCCGGACGCCGCCGTCATGACCGTGCAGAACGGCCTCGGCGCCGAGGAGGCGTTCCCGGGCCGGCGCGTCCTCTCGGCCGTGACGTTCATGAGCGGGACGAAGCACTCCGACACCCACGTCGAGTACATCCTCGACACGGAGACCTGGCTCGGCCCCTACGGCGACGCGCCGTACGAGCTCGCCCAGGAGGTCGCGGCGCTCATCGTCTCCTCCGGCCTGAAGGCGCGCGCCTTCCGCGACCTGCGGCCCGCGCAGTGGTCGAAGCTGATCTTCAACGCCACCGTCAACACGGTCGCGGCCCTGACCGGCCTGCCGCACGACCCGCACTTCGCGGCGCGCGAGCGGCCGGGCGACCTCGGCCACCTCGTCTTCGGGCTCGTCGAGGAGGGAAAGGCCGTCGCGGCCGCCGCGGGCGTGGAGCTCCACGAGGACCCGTGGGAGATGAACGTGCTCGCGACACAGCGCGGGAGCCGGCACTACCCCTCGATGCTCGAGGACGTCGAGGCGCACCG
>DASSQK010000240.1:0-3492 GCA_035702555.1 Gaiellaceae bacterium
GCGACCTCGTCACGAAGACCGAGAACGAGCTCGCCGCGATCCCGAACTTCGGCAAGAAGTCGATCGAGGAGGTCAAGGAGACCCTGGCCACCCACGGGCTGACGCTGCGCGGCGAGGAGGGGCCCTCCGCGTGAGGCACCACCGGTCCGGACGGAAGCTGGGCCGCGACGCCTCGCACCGCAAGGCGCTCTACGCGAACCTCGCGGGCGCGCTGATCGAGCACGGCCGCATCAAGACCACCGCGGCCAAGGCCAAGGAGGTCAAGCCGATCGTCGAGCAGATGATCACGCTCGGCCGGCGCGGCGACGTCCACGCGCGGCGGCAGGCGCTCGCGTTCCTGCGCTCGCAGGACGTCGTGTACAAGCTCTTCAGCGACGTCGGGCCCCGCTTCGCCGACCGGCCGGGCGGCTATACGCGGATCATCCGCATCGGCCCACGCCCCGGCGACGCGGCCGAGATGGTCTACCTCGAGCTCGTCGACTTCCTCCCCGAGCCGCCGCGCGAGCGGCCGGCCCGCCGCGCGCGGGAGGAAGAGCCCGTCGAGGCCGAGGCCTCGGCCTAGCCGACCACGCCGAGCGTCGCGCTGACGGCGCCGATCACCATCCCGGCGAGGGTGACGTAGCCGAGCGAGCTGACGAAGCTCGTCCGGAAGAAGCGCCAGCGCAGCCACGCCAGCGCGACGAGCTCCAAGACGACGACCACGCCCGCGACGACCAGCGCGGCGCGGTAGTGCGGGATCAGGAACGGCAGGGTGTGCAGGATCCCGCCCATGAACGTGCCGACACCGGTGATCGCTCCGCGGGCGACGGGGTTGCCACGGCCGGTGAGCTCGCCCGTGTCGGAGAGGCCCTCCGAGTACGCCATGCTGATCCCGGCCGCGATCGCCGTCGCCGTCCCGGCGATGAACGCTGCGTGCGGCTCGTGCGTGTACAGCGCGACCGAGAAGATGGGGGCGATGGTCGAGAGGGAGCCGTCGATCAGCCCCGTCAGGGCCGGCTGGACGCGCTGCAGGAGGAAGGTCTGCTCACCGGTCATGACTAGAGTGTATCAAACGACTAGCAAGTCAGTAGAGCATAAGGAACGCCTTACAAAGACGGTCAGGGGCGCCTGACGTGCGGCTGAGGATGACGATCGAGTACGACGGCACCGCCTTTCGGGGCTGGGCCGCCCAGCCCGGCCTGCGCACGGTGGAAGGCGCGCTGCAGGAGGCGCTCGGCGCGGTCTACCCCGGCTGGTCCGGGCTCGCCGTCGCGGGCCGCACGGACACGGGCGTGCACGCACTGGGGCAGGTGGCGTCCGTCGACGTCGAGGGCGGAGCGCCTCCCGAGCGCGCCGCTGCCGCGCTCAACGCGGAGCTGCCGGCCGACGTCGCGGTGGTCGCCGCGGCGGAGGCGGCGCCGGAGTTCCACGCCCGCCATTCGGCGCGGGCACGCAGCTACCGCTACCGGATCTACCGCCGCCGCGAGCGCTCGCCCTACGAGTCCCGCCGCTCGTGGTGGTACCCCTACGCGCTCGACGAGGAGAGGCTGGCGGAGTCGGCCGATCTCGTGCTCGGCGAGCACGACTTCCGGGCGTTCACGCCGACGGAGACGCAGCACAAGGTGTTCGTCCGCGTCGTCGAGTCGGCGGTCTGGCACCGCCGCGAGGACGCGCTCGAGCTCGAGATCACGGCCGACTCGTTCCTGCGTCACATGGTGCGGACCCTGGTTGGGACGATGGTCGAGCGCACGCCGCAGGAGCTCGCGGGGCTGCTGGGCGGTCGAGCGCGCAGCGAGGCCGGCACCACCGCGCCGCCGTGGGGGCTGTACCTCGTCTCCGTGCGCTACTAGAAAGGACGGCGTCCGGGGAGTAGGCTCGCGCTTGTCACGAGGCGCACGAGAGGGAGGGACCATGCGGGCGCCGCTCCGATTGCTGGGCCTTATGGTCGTGGCAGGCATCCTCGCGGCGGGCACGACCGCGGCCACGGGCGCGCCGCCGAACGACGACCGCGCCGCGGCGACCGCGATCGGCTCGCTGCCCGCGACCCTCACCGGCACGACCGTCGGGGCGACGGACGACCCGCGTGACCCGCGCACCGACTGCGGCCGCGCCCACGACACCGTCTGGTACCGCTTCAGCGGAGCCGAGGCGGGGAGGCTCGTGCTCCGCTTCACGGCCCTCGGCGACCTGGACGCGATCGTCGCGGTCTACCGCACTGCGCGCTCGCGCCTGATCCCCGTCGCCTGCGCGGCGACCGACGAGAACGGCCGCGGCGCGCTCTCGTTCCCGAATGCCGGCGAGAGCTACCTCGTGCTCGTCGGGCGAGAGTCGAGCTCGGACGACGGCAAGTTCCGCTTCACCCTCTTCCGCCAGGAGCCGACGTCGAAGCCGCCCGGCCCGCGCCTGCCCGCGCGCGGCGTCAGCTCGTGGGTCGACCCGATCACCGACTTCGACGACGCGTGGTCGTTCCCGATGCGCGCGGGCGTCGCGTACCGGATGAACCTCTCGCCCGCGCGTGGACGGTGCGTGACGCTCTCGCTCTACCGGCCTGGCACCCGCTCGTTCGCGGCTGCCGCGCCGGTGCATGTCGTGCCCTGCGGCGGGTACTTCGCCTACACGCCGGGCCCCGGCGAGGGCGGACGCTACGCCTTGCTCGTGACGGCGACCGACCAGCGGCCCGGGAGGCAGCGGTACCACCTCCAGGCCGCGCTCGAGGGGCTCGACGATATGTCGCCGGGGCTCCCGCTCGCAGACCTGCAGACGCGCTCGGGCAGGCTGGCCGGCAACCGCATCGACGTCGTCGACCTGTACCGCTTCCGCGTCGAGAACCGCAGCGAGGTGAGACTGACGCTGCGCGGCTTCCCGCGGTCGCGCCTGGTGCTGCTGAGCGAGAACGGCCGCGTGCTCTCGTCGTCCGACGGGCCCGGGACGCTCACCGCGACGCTCGGCCACGGGCAGTACTACGCCGCGGTCAGGGCGGTCGGCGGCGGGCACGGCCGCTACCGGATCTCGCTGCTGGAGCGGCGGCTGACGACGACGACGATCCTCGCGAACGGCTCGCCGAGCGCGGTCGTCCCGCCGGGCAGCTCGGTCGCGATCGACGTGGCCGTGAACTTCAGCCCGGACGGTCGCGTGCGCCTGGAGATCGATCGCTTCGACTCACTGACCGGCTGGCACTTCTACCGCCTCTTCCGTCTCCAGGTCGCCGGCGGGCACGCTCGCCTTTCGTGGCTGCCGCCCGCAATCGGCCACTGGCGGGCGCACGCGAGCTTCTTCGGTACCCGAACCGCGAGCCCCGGCGAGAGCGGCACCGCGAGGATCGTGGTCGACGGGTAGAGACCCGGAGGGGCGCCATTGCCCCTGGGTAGGATCGGCCCGATGGCGACGCGGACGCAGAAGGACGCCCAGCAGCGGCTCGACGGGCTGCGGGAGCAGGTCGACCACCACCTCTACCGCTACCACGTCCTCGACGATCCCGAGATCTCGGACGCCGAGTACGACCGGCTCTACGAC
>DASSQK010000241.1:0-6078 GCA_035702555.1 Gaiellaceae bacterium
GCGGTTCGCGCGCGAGATCACCTTCCCCGACTACTCGACCGGCGAGCTGGTCGCGATCACGGAGCGGTTCGCCGAGCAGAACGAGTACCGCGTGACAGAGAGCGCCGCCGCCGAGCTGCGCCGGATCTTCGACCGCGCGCAACGCGGCGAGGGCTTCGGCAACGCGCGCTACGCGCGCACCATCTTCGAGCAGGCGCTGAACGCGCAGGCCCTCCGGCTCGCGGGCGACGGCCTGGAGAACGTGCCCGCGGAGGCGCTCGTCTGCCTCGAGGACACCGACGTCGCCGCGGCCGCCCAGGCCCTCCGCAACGGCGACGAACTGCCGCGCAGGTGGTGGCGCCGCGCCTCGTGACGACGCCGCCGCCGTGAGCGTCTAGCGCGCGCGCAGGCCGGCGTCGTCGAGGGCCGCCGCGACGAGCGGGTCGTACCGCTCCGCGGCCAGGTCGCCGAGCGGGTCCTCGGTGTACTGCAGCAGACGGCCGTACGGAAGCGAAAAGGCCGCGCGCTGGGCCAGCACGCGACGGCGCTGCGGGTCGTCGGAGCCCCGGAGCACCTTCGAGGCCGCGGTCAGCCGGCGGATCTGCCCGAGGCGTTCCGGCAGCAGCCACCAGAGCACGAGCAGCGCCGGGAGGCCGAAGGTGATCAGGCCGAGCAGGTTCGCGACGTAGTGCACCGAGTCCTCGCCCTGCTGCCCGAGATCCGACACCGGGCCGCCCACGACCGGCACCGTGTCCCCGACCTTCTTCACCCCGCTGCCGAGGACTGCGAGCTGGTCGACCGCGTCGTGCACCTTCAGCCCCAGCCACGCGAGCAGCAGCAACAGCACGATCAGCAGCACGTCGTGTCCGACGGTCGCAAAACGCCGCCCCGGCTGCTCCGGATACGCGCGCACGCCACGGTGCTACCCCGGCTCACGCGGCCGGAACCGTTGCGGCGGAGTGGACCGATCCCCGATCGAGGAAAGACCCGCGTCAGCGGGCCTTTTGTGGTGCCGGGGAAGGGACTCGAACCCTTACGTCCCCGCTGGGGACACCTGATTTTAAGTCAGGCGCGTATCACCAGTTTCGCCACCCCGGCGCGGCGAAGGATAGTCGCGAGGTCGCCCGGCTAGGTGTTCGGCGGGAACTTGTACTTGCGCGGGATCGTCTTCGGCGGCGTCCCGATCACGACGGCGATCTCCTGGTGCGGCTTCAGCACGAGCGTCGCCGGGTCGCCGCTGTACGGCTGACCGTCTACGTAGACGGTCCAGGGCGTCACCTCCTGGCAGTAGCCGCCGATGCAGTCGGAGTTCAGGCGCACGCCCCACACCCCGAAGAACTGGCCGAGCGTGAAGTTCTTCGCCACGGGCGACTCGACGTGCATGATCCCGCTCGCGTCGTGGGTGTGCAGCTCGGTGAGGAACTGGCCGCCGTAGATGCCGATCCCGGCCGGGACGGCCACGTGCTTTCCGTTCACGAAGAGGTCGAGATGCTGGTGGATGTGCAGGACCTCGCCCTCCGTGGTGAGCTCGTGGACTCCGACCGCGTCGGTGCGGTCAGGCAGCGTGTCGAGCCCCGGGTTCCACGGCGCCGGCCCCGTCTGCAGGCCGATCAGGCTCGCCGGCTGCGCGCCGGACGACGAGGAGTTGTTGTTGCCGCCGCCGCGCGCGACCACCACGGCCACGATCGCCGCCGCGATCGCCGCGAGCGCGACCACGACGAGGAGCGCAACCCACTTCCCACCGGGAAGCGAGCGCGCGCGCCGCGGATCCTTGCGCTGCTGCGGCGCCTGGACCTTGCGCGGAGGTGCCGGAGTGCGGGATTTTTTGGCCACCGGCGGGCGATGGTAGCAGCGCGCTTGACTCCCGCTCACTGGCCCGTTAGGGTCGTTTCCGTCAGATCCGGAAGGCCGAAAGGTTTTCCGGATCTGGCGTTTTTTGTGGCCTTTTGGGCAATGCCTACCCGGCAAAGCGAACCGCAAGGAGGCTGCGATGAGTTTCCTCGACAAGCTCCTCGGCCGCGGCAAGAAGGCCGCCGGCGACCTCACCGGCGACAGTTCGATGACGCGCGAGGGGATGCACCAGGAGCAGGAGGGCATGGCCAAGGAGCGGGCCGACCGCGCCGAGCAGATGGCCCAGGAAGAACGGCAGCGCGCGGCCGAGCACGCCGCGGAGCGCAGCGACAGCTGAGCTACGGCTGATTCCTTGTCGGAGGGCGGCCCCGGCCGCCCTCCCTCGTGCCGTCCGACGGCGCCTCTACCGTTTGTCGGCTCATGATCGCCGTCCTGTCACTGGTCGTGGTGCTCGCCGTCGGCGGAGCGGCCCTCGCGCTCTGGCTGAGCCGCCGGCTCGCAGATCAGAGCGCGCAGACCGCGCGCGCCCTCGACGGGCTCCTGGCGACCCGCAACACCGAGGTCGACGGCCGGCTCCAGGCGATCACGGCGACCATGGACCGGCGGCTCGGCGAGCTCGACACGAAGGTCGACCGCCGGCTAGAGCACGCGGCAGAGCAGACGAACGCGATCCACCGACAGCTCGGCGAGGTCGGGCAGGCGACGGTGCAGATGGCGGAGCAGGCGAAGGAGCTGAGCCAGCTCCAGCAGATCCTGCGCCCGCCGAAGGCGCGCGGCGGCTTCGGCGAGCTCCTGCTCGAGAACCTGCTCGGCGACCGGCTCCCGCCCGGCGCGTACGAGATCCAGTACGGCTTCGCGGGCGGCGAGCGCGTGGACGCCGCGATCAAGGTCGACCGGCTCGTCCCGATCGACTCCAAGTTCCCGCTCGACAACTTCGAGCGAATGGTGGCGGCCGACAACGACATCGAGCGCCAGCAGTTCGAGAAGCTCTTCGCGCGCGACGTGAAGAACCACGTCGACGCGATCGCGTCGAAGTACATCCGGCCCGACGAGGGGACGTACGACTTCGCGTTCATGTACCTCCCGTCCGAGGCGATCTACTACGAGCTCGCCTGCGGCCGGACCGGCGCCCTGCTCGCGTATGCGCACGACAAGCGCGTGCTGCCGGTCTCGCCGACGACGCTGACCGCTTACCTGCAGGTGGTCGTGCTGGGGCTGAAGGGCCTGCAGATCGAGAAGCATGCCCACGAGGTGATGGCGTACTGCGCCCAGCTGCAGACCGAGTTCGGCAAGTTCAAGGAGGACTTCGAGCTCGTCGGCACGCACCTCGACCGCGCGCAGAAGAAGTTCCTCGAGTCGGAAAAGCACCTCGGCAAGTTCGAGACGAAGCTCGACCAGGCCGCGGACTCGCAGGTCGACTCCGCGGAGGTCGAGCCCGCGGAGGCGCACGAGCTCCCGCGAGTCGTCGACGCCGCCTGACGGCGAGCCGGACCGCTCGCGACTGACCGCTCGCGCCCGTTCCGACCGTCTGCGCAGGCCGTGTCCACCCAAGTAACAGACTGTTACTAGCGCGCACCGAACAGCCGAGCGCAGCGGGTTCCGCCGCCACGACCGCCAAGTAACAGACTGTTACTTGCTCAGAACCGCAGCAGGGCGCCGATGCCCTCGACGGGCTCGAGGTCCTGGCGCTGGCGGACCGCCCAGACCGTGCCGCCGTGGGCGAGCGTCTGATGGACGGCGAGGTCGAGGCCTTCCTCGCGGCGCTCCATCTGCGTGCCGTCGAGCGGGCACGCTCCTCCCTCGACGTTGACGCGGCCGCAGGCCGGGCACTCCCAGGCGGCCCGGTCGACGCCGTCCTCGAAGAGCAATAGGTCGACGCGGGCGTCGGAGGCCGCCTCGAGCGTCGGCCCCCAGCCGGCGGCGGCGCGGCCGTTACGGGCGGCTTCCTCGCGCCAGCGCTCGACCGCGTCGGCTTCCCGCTCGGCGCGCCACGAGTCGAGCAGGGGCTCCACGACGGCGAGCAGCTCCGCGGGGCTTGCGTGGGCCTCGGCGGTCGTCCAGCCCACGACGGCTTTCCGGGCCTCGCTCGGGAGTGCGGTCTCGAACTCGGCGCGCGTCTCCTCCGAGGCGACCACGACGACGCGCGGCCCGCGCAGCCGCCGCACCTGTCGCTCCACGAGCTCGGCAACCTCCTTCAGGTGATCGTGGACGAGCTTCTCGATGTGGCGCTGGTACCGCGCCTGCGACCACCCGCCCTGGTCGTGCCGCCCCGGTGTGTCGTCCGTCTGCTCGACGAGCTCCTGGAGGCGCCCGGCGCGGAGGCGGTAGAGATCGCCGCGCTCACGGCCGACGAAGACGACCAGCGCGCCTTCGCCGCGCCCGACGAGCGAGACCAACGGCGCGAGGTAGAGGCTGCGGTTGACCTTGACCGCGTCGGGCACGCGCGCGCTGAGCGGGAGCGCGCTCCAGAGGTTGTCCAGCCACCCGCAGAACACGGCGTAGCCGTGGGTACCGTCGCGATCGAACTCCTGCCGGAAGAACTCGCGCAGACGCTGGACGTCGCGGCGCAGCCCTTCCTTCTGCTCGTGGCCGAGCTCCGGCCGCCGCGCCATCTCGGAGCGCTCGATCTCGTCGATCAGCGCGTTCACCCGCGTCGTCAGGTCGGCAGCCGTCGGCGTGACGCTCGGGTCGAGGTCGAGGTAGAGACTGATCGCGCAGCCGTTCTGCGCCCGGAAGCCAGCAAGGTCCCGGAGACCGTCCCACGTCACTGTCGAAGCCACGTAGATCCCTTCGCCGGAAGGCGGCGATTGTAATCACCACGGCTCGGCCGCTTCGCACTTGCGCGCGGACGCCTGCCGGTCGTTCCGCGCACCCGGCGACTCCGCGGCCTCGGAAGAAATGACCCGTTTGGAGTGGAAGACCACGTTCCGGTCGCCCGTCCTAGAGAGCAGGCCGGGCGGACTCTCCCCCACCCCGGGTAACAGGGGGCGTCCCCAGGCGTGTCCCGGGTAGCCGCCCGGCCTCCCTGCGCTGGCGATGTGTCCTCGCCCTAGCCTTGGGCGCGTGACGGTCTTCACCATCGGTCACGGAACCCGGACCGCCGAAGAGCTCGTCGAGTGCCTGGAGGAGGCAGGGGTGCAGACGCTCGTGGACGTGCGCCGCTTTCCCGGCTCGCGTCGAAACCCGCAGTTCAACCAGGGGCCGCTGACCGACGCGCTGCGCGAGGCCGGAATCGCCTACCGCCACGCCGTCGAGCTCGGCGGGCGGCTGCGCGGCGAGCCGGGCGAGGAGCGCTTTCCCTGCATCCGCGTGGCCGCCTTCCGCAGCTACGCCGCGCGGATCGGGACTGCCGAGTGGCAGGACGCGCTCGCGCACGCGCTGGCCGAGCCCGCGCCGTGCCTGATGTGCGCCGAGACGCCCTGGCAACGCTGCCACCGGCGGCTGATCGCGGAGCTTCTCGTCGCCCGCGGTCATGAGATCGTCCACCTGATCCGGCCCGGGGAACAACAGTCGCACCGGCTGTTCGACGACAGCGAGATCCGGGCAGGGAAGCTCTACCTGTGTGGCGCGCTCGTGGGTTGACCCACCTGGAGGAACAGCCAGCCGACCCGGATCGTTTAATACTTCGGAGGCAGAAATGAACGGGGAGACAAGAGAGCTGATCATCATCGGAGGCGGGCCCGCCGGGTACACGGCGGCCCTCTACGCTGCGCGCGCGAACCTGGAGCCGCTCGTCATCGAGGGCTTCGCGTGGGGCGGCCAGCTGATGATCACGAGCGACGTCGAGAACTACCCGGGCTACCCCGACGGGATCATGGGCCCCGCGATGATGCAGGACTTCCGCCGCCAGGCCGAGCGCTTCGGCGCGGAGTTCCTCACCGACGACGTCACCAGGGTCGACTTCACCGAGCACCCCTTCCGCGTCTGGGTCGGCGACAAGGAGTTCACCTCCGAGAGCGTGATCGTGGCCACCGGCGCGAGCGCGCGCCAGCTGGGGCTCGAGTCCGAGCGCCTGCTGCAGGGCCGCGGCGTCTCGTACTGCGCCGTCTGCGACGCCGCGTTCTTCCGCGAGAAGGAGGTCGTGGTCGTCGGCGGCGGCGACTCGGCGATGGAGGAGGCGATCTTCCTGACGAAGTTCGCGACGAAGGTGAGCCTCGTGCACCGGCGCAACGAGTTCCGCGCCTCGCAGATCATGATCGACCGCGCCCGCGCCAACGACCGGATCGAGTTCGTCACGCCGGCGGCGGT
>DASSQK010000242.1:0-10413 GCA_035702555.1 Gaiellaceae bacterium
CAGAACGCGATCCACGGCCTCACGCGCTGGGCGGAGTGGGAGGTTGCAGAGCAGGAGGCCGGACACGCGGTGCTCGAGCACACGCTCCACCCGACGCCCGGGTATCCGTTTGCGCTGGCCCTCCGCGCGGAGTACACGCTCGCCGACGACGGCCTCACGGTGCAGATCGCGGCAACGAATGCGGGCTCGCGGGCGGCTCCGTACGGCGCGGGGGCGCACCCGTACCTGGCGGTCGAGGCAGAGCGGGTCGACGAGGTCGACCTGCTGGTGCCGGCGGGCACCGTCCTGGAGTCGAACGACCGCGGCCTGCCGACCGGCGAGTCGTCGGTGGAGGGCGGGCTGGACTTCCGCGAGCCGAGGCCGATCGGCGACACGGTCCTCGACCACTGCTTCACCGCCCTGGCGCGAGACGCAGACGGGAGAGCGCGCGCCCGCGTCGGCGCGACCACCCTCTGGGTCGACGAGAGCTGGCCCTACCTGATGGTGTTCACGGGCGATCCGCTACCGGACGTGGCAAGGCGCAGCGTGGCCGTCGAGCCGATGACCTGCCCGCCGAATGCCTTCAGTAGCGGCACCGACGTGGTCGTCCTCCAGCCCGGCGAGACCCATGTCGGCGCGTGGGGCATCTCGACCTAGGCCTCGCGGCGATGGGCGATCGTGGATTCGAACCACGGACCTCCGCCTTATCAGAGCGGCGCTCTAACCAACTGAGCTAATCGCCCGCGGCTGGGCAGTGTAGCCGCACCCCGGCCCAGGGATCATGGAGCGAGCAACGCCTGCCGATGGGCGTCCAAGGAACTGCGGCAATGAAGATCGGCGACCTCGTTCTCCACCAGGGCCGGCGCTACTACCTGCGCGGCTTCGACCCCATGGGCGTGCCCGACCGGCAGGCGTTCCTCGAGGACGCGCTCACGGGGGAAGCGCGCATGGTCCCGGTCGACGAGATCGAGCCCGTGCCGCCCCCTCTGCGCGGAGTTTGAGCCGGTACCCTGAGGCTATGATCGAAGCCGGGGACGACGCCTGATGTACGAGATGGTCATCTACGGCGTGAGCTTCGACCTGGTCGGCAAGCAGCCGATCGTTCTGCTCAAGACGGCCGACGGCAACAAGTTCCTGCCGATCTGGATCGGCCACCCCGAGGCGGCGGCGATCCTGATGAAGCTGCAGGGGGCGACGACGCCGCGGCCGATGACGCACGACCTCTTCACGGACACGCTCGGGGAGCTCGGCGCGGAGGTCGTCCGCATCACCGTCACCGAGCTGAAGGAGAACACCTTCTACGCCTCGATCACGGTGCAGCAGAACGGCTCCGAGATCGAGATCGACTCACGCCCGTCCGACGCGATCGCTCTGGCCGTCCGGGCCGAGGCCCCGATCTTCGCGGCCGAGGACGTGATCGAGGAGTCGGCGATCGAGTTCGAGGGCGAGGACGTCAACGAGGAGGAGATCGTCTCCGAGTTCAAGCAGTTCCTCGAGCACGTCACCCCGGACGAGTTCGCCGAGTCGAGCGAGGAGGACTAGGCCTCTTCGCCGCGATCGACCTCGCGCTTGGTGAGCGCGAGGATCTCGTCGAAGAGCTCCTGCAGGCCGTCCGCCGAGAGCGGGCCGCGGTTCGCCCGCGCGAGGTACTGCAGCATCCACTCCTCGCGCTCAGGGTCGACGAACGAGAGCCCGCGCGACTCCTTGTAGCCCTTCAGCCGCGCGACCAGCTTCAGCCGCGCGTTGATCGCCTCGACGATCGCGCGGTCGTTGTCCGAGATCTGCTCGCGCAGCTGGCGGATGAGTGGGTCGTTCTCGCTCACGGCCTCCCCTGCAGCTTGACGTAGACGGGCTTGTCGGTGCGCGGGATGGCGACCGCGCGGTATGGGTACGTGACCCGGGCGGTGACCGGATCGCGCAGCGACGGCGTCACCTCGCGCACGAACACGTCGACCCCGCGCCGCCGCTCCACCACGCGGCGGATCCGCAGCGAGTAGCCGGTGCTCGAGCGGGGGCCGAGCGAGAAGACGACCACCTCGTCGCGGTCGAAGTCGAGCGGTGGGACCCGCGGCGCGCGGCCCGGCATCGTCCGGTCGAGCAGGTTCTGGAACGCCTCGCGGGAGTGGTAGACGCCGGTCACCTTGCGGGTGAACTCGACGCGCCCGAGCTGCCCGTTCAGGTCGCGCCAGGCGACGGCCTGCCGGCCGCCCTGCCCCCACCACTGGGCGTAGACGAGCCACGCGGCGGCGGCAAGCGCGACCGCCGCGAGCGCGAGGGCCTTACCAGTAGATGAAGACGGGCGTGCCGTAGTCGATCAGGGAGTACACCCGAACCGCGACCCACAGCGGGATCCGGACGCAGCCGTGGCTCGCGGGGTAGGCCGGGACGCTGTGGTAGCCGTGGATCGCGAAGCCGCCGACGAAGAAGGACGAGTAGTACATCTCCTTCGCGTTGAAGCCCGGCACGCGGCTGTAGACGCGCCAGTGTCCGAGCGGCGTGTTGCCTGTGGCCCCGGTCGAGACGGGGACGATCAGCGCGACCTTGCTGTCCCGCACGATGAACAGCACCTGGCGGCCCTTGCTGACCTCGACGTGGTCGCCGGGGTACCGGGCCCGCGGGATGCTCGCGCGCTCCAGCTCGCCCCAGAAGCGGGCGTCGACGCGGCCGGTGCGCGGCAGGCCGTGGAGCTTCTGGAACGCGACCACGGCGTCGGCGTCGTCCTGGCCGTAGTAGCCGTCGACGCGGCCGAGGGCGTAGTGGAGCTCGTGCAGGCGCCGGTCGAGCTCGTAGGCGCTCGCCCCGGCCGATCCTGGGCCGAGGGCCGGGGCGAAGACGATTCGCTCGAGCGCGCGCCGTGCCGCGAGGTATCCGGCGGCGGGCTGCAGCGTCACCCGGATGCGGTAGGCGCCGGCGCTCCCCGTTCCGAGCCGGAGCCGGAGCCGGCCGTGGAACGAGCGCTGCGCCACGAGGCGGCTCCCGCGGGTGACGCGCACGGTGACGAGGCCGGCCGTCGCGGGCCGCACGCGCACGAGCAGCGAGAGCGGGCGCCCGAGCTGGCCGGACCCGCGAAACGCGGTGTCGAGCCCCGGCCGCACCAGCAGCGCGACGCCGTTCGAGAGGGCGCCCGCGTAGCGGGCCGTGTAGCGGGAGGCGGGAGTGCCGACCCGGCCGCGGACCGCGAAGGTGCCGTTGCGCGAGGTGCGGACGGTGGCGATGCGCCGCTGGCCGCGGTAGAGGCCGACGCGCGCGCCCTTCACCGCCGGCACGACGCGGCCGCGGAAGCGAGCGAGCTGCTGGTAGCGGCCGCTGCGCGGGCCTGCCAGCGTCACGCCGGTCGCCGTCACGACGACGGTGGCCTGGGCGGTCTCGCCGCCCGCGTTCGTCGCCGTGACGCGCGCGGTGAAGCGGCCCGCCGAGTAGGTGTGCTGCACGGAGGCGCCGTCGGCGCTCGAGCCGTCGCCGAGCTCCCAGTGGTAGGTCGCCGCGTCGCCGCTCGCGGTGAGCGTGACCGCCAGGGGGGCCGCGCCGTGGGCCGGGCTCGCCTGCGCCGTCACGGCGGGAGGTGCCGCGTGCGCCGCGGGAGCGAGCGCCAACGCCGCCAGGAAGACCGCTGCACGCCGCACGGGCAGCAGCATAGAGCTACAGCGCGACGGCGGCAGCCAGGGCGAGCGCGTTGAAGCAGGCGTGCAGCAGCATTCCCGGGTAGATGCTCCCGGTCCGGAGCCGCACGAGCGCGACCGCGACGCCGAACAGGAACAGCGCCGCGAAGCCCGTGACGAGCCCGTGAGCGGCTGCGAAGGCGACCGCCGTGCCGAGCACGGCGACGACGTTCGAAAAGGGCGCCAGCAGCCGGAAGCCGACCCCGCGGAAGGTGAGCTCCTCGACGAACGGCGCGACCAGCACGATCACGGCCGCGTTCAGCGCGAAGGGCACCGCCTTGGACGGCTCCCAGTGGCTTGGCTCGAGCCCCTGCTCGCGGGCGCCGTGGAGGACGAACTCGAGCAGCCGCTCGGCGACCACAAGCGCGACGAAGACCGCGAGCGTGAAGCCGAGCGCCCGCAGCCACGACGCAGGCGCGCGCAGGCCGAGCTCGCGGCGGCCGAGCCCGCGCGCCACGACGAGCACGAGCGCCAGCGTGATCGCGTAGAAGACGAGCTGCCCGGCCGCGGTGCTGTACTTGTAGAGCGTGTCGGGCGGAGGCTTCCCGGAGGTGAAGCGGCTCGCGTAGTTGAGGACCGCGAGCGAACCGACCAGGGCGATCCAGCCGGCGAGCTTCTGCGGATACGCCTTCACGCGAGCGACTCGACCGCCCGAAAGAGCGGCGCCGGCGCGAAGTGCATCCCCGCCGCGTGGGCGCCCGCCTCGTCGGCGTCGCTGTCGCCGACGTGCAGCGCGCGCTCCGGGGGCACGCGGACGAGCTCGAGCGCGCGCGTGAAGACGGCCGGGTCGGGCTTCGGGGCTCCGGCCTCGGCCGAGGTGACGACGGGAACGCCGCTCAGGCCGAGGCCCGCGAGCTGCTGCGGGAGGCCGAAGTCCCAGTTCGAGACGACCGCGGTCGCGAGGCCGCGGCGGCGGAGCGCCTGGAGCGCGGCCTCCGCGCCGGGGACCAGCCGGAAGCGCATCGCGGAGACGAAGCCGTCCACGAAGGCCTCGGGGGGGAGGTCGGCCTCGAGCTCGTCGAGGATGATCGCGACGCAGCGGCGCCGCAGCTCGTAGAGGCTCGCGTCGTCGCGCCCTTCGAAGGAGTGCTCCCGGTAGTAGGCGGCCTCGCGCGCGAAGGCGCGGGCCACCTGCTCCGCCGGGCGGTCGACGCCGAGGGCCGCGAGCCCTTCGCGCAGCCGCGGCACGGGATCGGCGAGCTCGACGAGAGTGCCGTACGCGTCGATCGTGACGGCGTCGAGCTCGGCGAGGCGCATCAGGGGTGCAGGATCTGCGCGATCCCGGCGAGGGCGGCGCCTGCGCCCGGGCCGGCGACGGTCGCGTCACCCGGCAGCACCGCGAAGCGCCCGTTCTTCACGGCCCGCAGCGACCGCGTCTCGGGCCGCGCCCGAAGCCCTTTCAGCGTCAGGCCGCTCGAGGCCGTCGCCAGGTAGACGTCCGGGTCGAGCCGCCGGAGCCGCTGCACCGGGAACGGCCCCTGCTCCGGGCTCGCCCCCGCGACGCTGCGGCCGCGCGCCTCCCTGATCAGGTCGCCGAGGAGGCTGCGCGTGGAGATCGTGGAGAGGTCGCCGTCGTCGACGAACGCCGTCACGACCTTCGCTCCCGACAGCCTCGCCGCGACCGCGCGGCGCTTCGCCTCGATTCTCGCCGTCAGGTGCCGCGCCGCGATCGGCTGGCCGGTGAGCAGGCCGATCTCGCCGATCGCCTGCACCAGCTCGTCCAGCGAGCTGCTCGGCTCGACGTAGACCTGCGCCTTCGTCGCGGCGCGCGCGCGGGCCAGGTCGAGCGGGTCGGTACCGCTCGAGGCCACGATCAGGTCTGGCTTCGCGCGCCGGATCGCGTCGACGAGCGGCAGGCCCACCAGCGCGTCGTTGACGGTGACGACGCGCCGCCCGAGGCCGAGCGAGCGCAGGATCTGCCGCGGCCCGGCGCCGACCGGGACGATGCGGTGCGGCGCCGACTGCACGACGGTCGGGGTGTCGCTCGCGCCCTGCACCGTGACGGGGTAGCTCTCGGCGAGGGCGCCCGTCGGCTCCTTCCTCTGGCCGCAGGCGGTACCCGCGACGAGCAGGAAGAGCGCGGCGGCCGCTGCGAGCGCGGCTCTCACGCGACCCACTGCCAGAGCGCCCATTGCGCCACCGAGATGCCGAGCAGGAGCGAGCTCACCGCGACGATCGCCGTGTGGGCGCGCGGCCGTCCGCCGATCGTCGCCAGCGCGAGGAAGAGCGGGAAGATCGTCAGCCCGAAGCGCGGCAGCGAGAGCAGCGGCCAGCGCTCGCTCGGGACGCTGAGCGGAATCGCGAGGCTGACCGCGGCGAAGAGCCCGTACGGCGCGCCGAAACGCTGCCACGCAATCACCGTCAGCACGACGAAGAGCACGAGGAACGCGAGCGTCTCCAGGTTCAGCGTCGCGACCCGGATCGGGTCGGTGTTCTGGACCGCCGTCCAGTAGCGGTGCGTGTGCGACCCCGACGCGAGCTGCTCGACGCCGGCCCAGCCCGCGCGCAGTCCGTCCCAGATCCCGCCGAGCGGGCCCGCGGGCGAGAGATGGCGGCTCCAGCGCCGCTGCGCCTCGAGGAACTGCCACGGATCGCCGTTGGCGCGCCAGAGGTAGAGCGGGTAGGCGGCGAAGACGATCGGGGCGACGGCCAGGCCGGCGAAGGCACGCAGCCGGTCCCGCTCGGCCCAGGCGAGCAGGGCGAGCGCGGGCAGGAGCGCGAGCGCCGTCGGCCGCGTCAGGAGCGCGAGCCCCGTCACCGCGCCCGCGGCGAGGAACCGTCCCCGCTCGGCGAAAACGAAGGCCGCGAGCGTCAGCAGCAGGTAGAGCGACTCGCTGTAGACCGACTGCAGGAAGAGCGCGAACGGAAAGAGCGCGAGGTAGAGGACCGCGCGGCGCGCTCCGTCGGCGCCGAGCCGCTCCTCGCCGACGCGGTAGAGCAGCATGAACGCCCCGAACGCCGCCGCGAGCGAGACCAGGATCCCGGCGAGCACGTAGTGGCCGAAGAGCACGCGGCCGAGCAGCCCGACCGCGCCCGGGTAGAGCGGGTAGAAGGCCGGCGAACCGGCGCGCGCGTAGCCGTGCTCGGCGATGCCGAGGAACCAGACGCTGTCCCAGCGCGCCCAGACGTCGGTGACGGCGCCGAGGTCGTGGGTGAGCGCGGGGATGTCCCACACCCCGGCGCGCGGGTGCCGGTTCGGCACGAACACGAACAGCGAGAACAGCGCGCCCGCCCAGATCGCCGCGCGCGTCCAGAGGAAGATCTCCGGCGCGGGGTTGCCGGCGCGCGGCAGCCGCAGCTCGCGGCGTACCGTCCGCCTCGGGGGGCGAACGCGTTGACCGGCGGACACGGCGCGCGATGATACTCGGATGGCCGAGCGGCACTTCACCCCGGAGGAGGCCAACAGCGTGCTCGAGCGCGTGCGGCCGGTCGCGGAGTCGCTGGTCGCGCACCGGCGCGCGTTCACGGTCGCCGCCGCCCGGCGGGCGCGGCTCACCCAGCGCATCTCCGGGAACGGCGGGGACTTCGACCCGCAGGAGCCCAGCGAGCTGGACGAGCAGCTGGAGCGCGAGGCCGAGGCCGTCGCACGGGCCGTCGACGAGCTTCAGCGCCTGGGCGTGCTGGTGAAGGACCTCGACCGCGGTCTGGTGGACTTCCCCGCCCTCCGGGGCGGCGAGGAGGTGCTCCTGTGCTGGCAGGTCGGCGAGGACGAGGTCGCCTTCTGGCACGGCGTCGAAGAGGGCTTCGCGGGCAGGAAACCCCTCCCCCTCGACTAACGATTCCGGAATGTCCGACTGGCGTCGCCTCGTCATCGTCGGCGTGGTCCTGCTGGTCACGTTCGTCGTCGCCAAGATCGTCGACCGCCGGTTCGCGCGCCGCGACCTCCCGCCGGAGATCGTCACGCGCTACCAGGTGCTGCGCCGCAGCGTCTCGACGCTGATCGTCTTCGTCGGCGTCCTCTCCGCGCTGCTCGTGATTCCGCAGGTGCGAGCGGTGGCGACCGGGATCCTCGCGTCCTCGGCGGTGATCGGGATCATCGTCGGCTTCGCGGCGCAGCGGACGATCGGCAACTTCATCGCCGGCCTGCTGATCGCCTTCGCGCAGCCCCTGCGGCTCGGCGACTACGTCGAGACGGCCGGTTTCGGCGGCGTCGTCGAGGAGATCGGTCTGACCTACACGTTCATCCGCATCGACGACAACGACCGGCTCGTCGTCCCGAACGAGAAGATCGCCTCGGATACCATCCTGAATTCCTCCATTCGCAGCCGAAAGAAGCTCGCGCACGTGAACGTCCAGGTTCCTCTCGAAGCCGATCTCGAAGCCGTCACGACGCTGCTGCGCGAGGCCGCGCAGGACGAGCGCGCCGAGGTCCAGGTCACCGCCGTGGACGACCGGGTGACGCTGCGGGTGAGCGCGTGGGCGCCGGACGAGCCGAGCGCCGAGCGCCTCGAGCACGAGCTCCTCCTGCGCTCGCACGCGCGCCTGCGCGAGGCCGGAGTCTTCGCATGACGCCTCCGCCGCCTCCGCCTCGCGGGCGCGGACGCGGGCACGACGACGAGCTCGAGCACGTCCTCCGCCGCAGCCGCCGCCGACGCGGCGCCGGCAAGGGCCGGCGCAAGCGCCGGACGGCCCTCATCCTCGTCGCGCTGCTGGCGATCGTCCTCGCCGTCATCGCCTCCGGGGTCGGCGCGGTCGCGAAGTTCCGCTCCGACTGCACCCTCAAGGACCTGAAGCCGGTGCAGATCGGCCAGAACTCGTTCGTCTACGCGGCGGACGGCGCGCTGCTCGGCTCGATCCCGGCCGAGCGGAACCGCGAGCCGGTCCAGCTCTGGCGCGTCAGTCCGTGGATGCGCAAGGCGACGGTCGCGATCGAGGACCACCGCTACTACGAGCACGGCGGCGTCGACTACGAGGGCATCGCGCGCGCCGCCTGGAAGGACCTGAGCGCCGGCCACGTCGTGCAGGGCGGCTCGACGATCACACAGCAGCTCGTCCGCAACCTCTACATCTCGAAGGAGCGGACGCTGAGCCGGAAGATCAAGGAGGCCTGCCTCGCGATCAAGCTCTCCCGCGCGCGCTCGAAGGACTGGATCCTCGGCCAGTACATGAACCAGGTCTACTACGGGAACCATGCGTACGGGATCGAGGCTGCGGCGCAGACGTACTTTTCGAAGCGCGCCCGCTTCCTCACGCTCTCGCAGGCGGCGCTGCTCGCGGGGCTCCCGCAGGCACCGTCGGTGTACGACCCGCTGCACCGGCCCAGCGCCGCGCTCGCGCGCCGCGACCAGGTGCTGCGCGCGATGCGGGACTACGGCGACATCACCCAGGCGCAGTACGCGACGGCGGTCGCGCAGAGGAACCTGCTGCTGCGGCCGGGCCGGCTCTACACGCGCATCCGCGAGCCGTACTTCTTCAGCTACGTCCGCGACCAGCTGATCGAGGAGTACGGCGCGAACACGGTGCGCACGGGCGGCCTGCGCGTGTACACGACGATCAACCCGCGCCTCCAGGTCGCCGCGCGCAAGGCGATCCGCGACACGCTCTACCTCCGCAACGACCCGGCGGCTGCGGTCGTCTCGATCAACCCCGCGAACGGGGCGATCCGCGCGATGACCGCCGTGACGCCGGGCCGGTACGGCAACCAGTTCAACCTCGTCGCGCAGGCGCGGCGCCAGCCCGGGTCGACGTTCAAGACCTTCGTCCTGACCGCCGCGGTCAACGAGGGCATGAACCCGGACACGACCTACTACACCTCGGCGCCGTTCCACTACCAGCCCGACCCCTACACGCCTGCATGGGACGTGCAGACCTACGACCACTCGTACTCGGGGTCGATCTCCGTCCACAGCGCGACGCTCGCCTCCGACAACACGGTCTACGCGCAGCTGACCCTCGACGTGACGCCGGAGAAGGTCGCCGAGATGGCGCACAAGCTCGGGGTGCAGTCGCACCTCGACGTCGTTCCGGCGATGGGTCTCGGCGCCGACGCGATCTCGCCGCTCGAGGAGGCCTCCGCCTACGCGACCCTCGCGGCCGGGGGCGTCTACTCGAAGCCGATGGCGATCCGCCGGGTCGTCCTCGCGAACGGCAAGGAGGACACGGACGCGGGCTGGGGCCAGCCGCAGCGCTCGCGCGTGATCAGCGACGGCGTCGCCTACGAGGTCACGAAGATCCTCGAGGACAACGTGCGCGAGGGGACCGGGGTGGGCGCCGCGCTCTACGACCGCGTCGCCGCGGGGAAGACCGGCACGACCGACAACCACGCCGACGCCTGGTTCTCGGGTTACGTGCCGCAGCTCGAGACGACGGTCTGGGTCGGCTACCCGCAGGGCGAGATCCCGATGGAGAACGTCCACGGGATCGCGGTCGCCGGCGGCACGTTCCCGGCGACGATCTGGAAGCTGTTCATGGAGAAGGCGCTGGCGAACGCGCCGGAGCTGACGTGGCAGTCGCCGCGCGACCCGGTCGTCTGGCGGCCGTGGACGCAGGGGCAGTACAGCTCGAGCCTGCGGCCGACCTATACGTACACGCCGACCAACTCCTACTCGCCCACGACCTCGTCGACGACCTCGGGCACGACGACCTCGACTCAACCCCCGCCCCCGCCGCCGCCGACGACGGGCCGCACCGTCACGACCGCGCCACCGCCCCCACCGCCGCCGGTCGTGCCGCCCCCGCCGCCCCCGCCACCGCCTCCGTAGCGTGAGACCGGCGCTGCGCGCCGCGCTCGTGGCGATCCCGATCTACGTCGCCGCGTGCGCCGTCCCGGACGGCG
>DASSQK010000243.1:0-4343 GCA_035702555.1 Gaiellaceae bacterium
GGCCCGTGCGACGAGGCCGAGCACGCGAACGACCCCCGCTGCACCGTCGTCGCGCCGACCGGCACGGTCACCTCGCGCGCCGACGACCACCGCGGCCCGAACCGCGGCCACGACTCCCGTGACGACCACGGCCGCCAATCCGGCCACGACGGCGGCGAGCGCGGCCACGGCGGCCACGGCAACGACGATTGAGCAGCCAAGCCGTGACGGACGGGACGGCCCGGTTCTCCCCCGGGCCGTCCCGCGGTCGTCACAATTCGGACGTGAGCAGGCCGAGGCGCACCATTCTTCTCGTCGAGGACGAGAAGTCGATCCGCGACCCGCTCGCAGACGTCCTCCGTAGCGAGGGCTTCGACACGTTGGTGGCGGGGACCGTGGCGGAGGCGCTCGAGCAGGCGCGGCGGGATCCCGACCTCGTCCTCCTCGACGTGATGCTCCCGGACGGGTCCGGCTTCGACGTCTGCCGCGAGCTGCGTCAAAGCTCGCAGGTGCCGATCATCATGCTCACGGCGCGCGGCGAGGAGGCCGACCGCGTGGTCGGCCTCGAGCTCGGGGCCGACGACTACGTCGTCAAGCCGTTCAGCGGCCGCGAGGTCGTCGCGCGGATCCGCGCAGTCCTGCGCCGCGTTGCCGCCCCGGAGCCGACCGACGACCGGCCGCTCGAGGTCGGTGACGTGCGCCTCGACCCGGCGCGTCACGAGGTCACCCTCGGCGGCGACCGGCTCGAGCTGAGCCGCAAGGAGTACGAGCTCCTGCGCCTGCTGATGCGCAACGCCGGCTCCGTCGTGACGCGCGAGCGGCTGATCGACGAGGTCTGGGACCCGAACTGGTTCGGCTCGACGAAGACCCTCGACGTCCACGTCAGCGGCATCCGCCGCAAGCTCGGCGACAATCCCGCCGAACCGCGCTATCTGCACACGGTGCGCGGCGTCGGCTTCCGGTTCTCGTCGCCGGACGAGGTCGAATGAGCCTCCGCAACCAGCTCCTCGGCGCGTTCGCGTACGTGCTGCTGCTGATCATCGTCGCGCTCGAGGTGCCGCTCGCGCTCAACCTCGCCCGGCGGATCGACGCCGAGGTGAAGAACGAGGCCGCCTCGCAGGCGTTCATCGTCGCCGCGAACGCCTCGGGGCAGATGGGCAACCTCGCCGAGCTGCGCAAGCTCGTGAGCAGCTCGGGCCGCACGCTCGGCGCGCGGGTGATCGTCGTCGGCCCGCCGCCGAACGGCCGCCTGCTCGCCGACTCGACGGTCGCGCGGCCGCCAGCGGCCTCGTACGCTTCGCGGCCGGAGATCGGGCGGGCGCTGCTGGGGTTCCGCGTGCAGGGCGAACGCCACAGCGACACGCTCGGCCAGGACCTCCTCTACACCGCCGTGCCGATCACGAACAACGGGAAGGTCGTCGGCGCCGCCCGCGTGACGCAGAGCCTGTCGGCCGTGCATTCGCGCATCCGCCGTGGCGTGCTGGCCCTGGTCGCGATCGGCGCCTTCGCACTGATCCTCGGCCTCGCGCTCGCGTGGTTCCTGGCGAGCTCGCTCTCGCAGCCGCTGCGGAACCTGGCGGCCACCGCGAGGCGCGTCGAGGCGGGCGACCTCGAGGCCCGCGCGGAGGTCACGGGCGCGGCCGAGCAACAGGAGGTCTCCGCCGCGTTCAACGACATGGCCGACCGCCTGGAGCTCGTGCTCGAGGCGCAGCGCGAGTTCGTCGCCAACGCGTCGCACCAGCTGCGGACGCCGCTCACCGGCCTGCGGCTGCGGATCGAGTCCGCGCGCGTGAAGTCCGGCCCGGCGGCCGCCGCGGAGCTCGAGGCGGCCGAGCGCGAGGTCGAGCGGCTGGCGCGGCTGCTGACGTCGCTGCTCACGCTCGCGCGCGAGGGCGACCGGCCGGGTGAGGCGCGGCCGGTCTCGCTGGCCCGCGCGGCGGAGCGCGCGTACGAGCGCTGGGCCGCCGCGGCCGAGCAGGACGGGCGCGAGCTGGAGCTCGTCGGCGACGGCGACGCCACCATCGCGGCCTCCGAAGAGGACCTCGCGATCCTGCTCGACAACCTGATCGAGAACGCGCTCCACTACACGCCGACACGGGTCGCGGTCGACTGGGGCCGCGACGGCGGAGAGGCGTTCGTGGCCGTGCTGGACGAGGGCCCCGGCCTGGAGGCTGGTGAGGAGACGCGGCTCTTCGATCGCTTCGCCCGCGGCAGCGCGGGCAGCGGCCGCTCGGGAACAGGGCTCGGCCTCGCGATCGTGCAGACGCTCGCCCGCCGCTGGCGGGGCGAGGCGTCGCTCTCGAACCGGATCGAGGGCGGGACGCGCGCCGAGGTGCGCTTTCCGGCCGTGGCTACAGTGACGGAGGAGCCATGGGTCGAGGCCTGATCGTCGCCACTCTCGCCGTCATCGGGCTGCTATGCGCAGCCGGGATGGGGTACGCCGCATACGTCGTCTCGCGCGGCTCGGTCGCCGTGCCGGTGACGAGGCTGCAGCAGGCGCCGCAGACCCTGACCCCGAGGCAGGTTCGTTCGAAGGCCGCCAAGGCGAAGGCGAAGAAGCACGTGCGAACGACGACGACGACCACTCGCCCGGTGGCGCCGCCTCCTCCGCCCACGACGACCGTCGACGACCACGGTGGCGGGGGCCACGGCGGCGGTGGCGGTGGGAGCGGCGGTGGCGGTGGCGGCCACGGCGGCGACGACTGACGCCGCGCGCCGAACCACCAAGTAACAGTCTGTTACAAGGATTGGAAGCGCCTCACCCCTAGGCGCGGTGCCGGTTCGGAGCGAGCAAGTAACAGTCTGTTACTTGGAAGCGGAGGTGCCGCCTCGCTCCCGCAGCGGTGTCCGTTACAGGCGGTCTTTCAGCTCCGCCAGCGCGGCCCAGCGTGAGTCCGCCTCCGGCTCGCCGTGGTCGTGCGGCTCGTCGTTCAGGTTCTTGCCGCACACGGGGCACAGACCCGCGCAGTCGGCCCGGCAGAGGATCTTGTCGGGGAGCTCCAGGGCGATCGCGTCGCGCGCCCAGGTCGAGACGTCGAGCTTGTTCTCGGCGAGGTACGCCGTCTGCAGCTCGTCGTCGCCGCCGGGATCGGCCGCCTGGTACTCCCGCGCCTCGACGTGGACGTCGAGCACGGCGTCGTCGAGACAGCGGAAGCACGGGCCGTGCAGCCGCGCGTCGAAGCGCAGCTCGAAGACGGTCCCGGTCGACGCGCGCGTGATCGTCAGCTCCGCGGGCACGTCCTGCGGGACGGGCAGGTAGCGCTGGCCGCCGAGCTCGAACGGCTCGAGCGCGATCGGCTGCTCGTCCCGGAACTGCTCACCGGAGCGAAGCTTGATGCTGCGAAGGTCGACCGTGGTCATGCGCCCACGGTAGCCAACGTCAGAGTCGTGACACGAGCTCCTCGAGGGGCTTGCGGTTCGCCTCGGCGCTCCACTCCTCTGCGCTCTTCGACCCGGGCGCGAGGTCGCGCTTCGGGTAGCCGAAGCTCGGGATGTTCACCGGCAGCCAGCCGTCGTCGAGGCCGAGCGCCCGCGCCGCGGCCGCCTGGTCCGGCATCCCGTTCGGGCACGAGACGACGCCCTCGTTCCACGCGACCAAGAACATGTTCTGGAGCGCGCGGCCGACGTCCAGGGCCGAGCCGCCCCCCTCGGTCGCGATCGCCACCGCGAACGCGCAGGTCTCGATGTTGCCCGCGGCGTAGACGACCGGCGCGACCCGTCCCTTCGCCTCTTCGCCCTCCACCACGACGAAGCGCCAAGGCTGCCTGTTCACGGCGCTTCCGGCCACGCGGCCCGCGTCCAGGATCCGACGCTGGACGTCCTGCGCCACCTCCCGGTCGGCGTAGCTGCGCCAGTCGCGCTTGCTCGCGACGGCCAGGTCGACGTCCACGTGGCGCCCCTAGCTGGGGAAGTCGTCGTTCGAGCTCTCGACGCCCGCCGCGACCCCGGCCACGACCGACTCCTGCGACCGCTCGTGCAGCCGCTCGCGGCCGCGCTTCACCGCCGCGAGGAACTTGTCCAGGTTGACCTCGAGCGTCGAGAGGATCGAGTCCGCCCAGTCCTCCATCTCGAGCCTCGTCTCGCGGGCCTGCCGGCGCGCGTCGTCGATGATGTCGCCCGCCTGGCGCTCGGCCAGCTTGACGATCTCGGTCTGCGACGCCTCGCGCACCGCCTGCTCACGTGCCTCGCCGAGGATGCGGTCGCACTCGCGCTTCGCCTCGGCCAGCATCTCCTGGCGCTCCTTCACGATCCAGCGCGCCTGCTTGATCTCCTCGGGGATCGTCGCGCGCATCTGGTCGAGGATGTCGTAGATCTCCTCGCGGTCGATGCGGACCTGGTCGGTCAGCGGCACGGCCTTCGCGTTG
>DASSQK010000244.1:0-5473 GCA_035702555.1 Gaiellaceae bacterium
CCCTTGCGGATTGCCGAGCTCGCTCGACACGACGTTGGCGGTCTTGCGCGCGACGCCCGGCAGCCGGACGAGCTCCGGCAGCGTGCGCGGCACGTCCCCGTCGAACTCCGCGAGCAGCATCTGCATCGTCCCGCGCAGCGACTTCGCCTTCTGGCGGTAGAACCCGGTCGCGAAGATGTCGCGCTCGAGCTCCTCCTTCGGCACGGCGAGGTAGTCCTCGGGACTGCGGTACTTCTCGAACAGCGTCGCCGTCACCTTGTTGACGTTCACGTCGGTCGTCTGCGCCGAGAGCATCACCGAGACGAGCAGCTCGAGGTCGCTCCGGAACCGCAGCGCGATCGTCGCGTCCGGATGCTCGGCCAGCAGGCGCTCGACGATCGGCACGATCCGGTTCCGCTTCGGCCCGACTCGGCGCCGCGCCTCGCGGACGTAGCTGCGCGCCATCAGACGTTGCGTAGCTTCGGGCCGGCGCACACGAGATCGAGCGCGGGACAGTCGGAGCAGACGAACTCGTCCGGGGTCGGGCGGAAGTCGTTGGCCTGGATGCGCGCAATCGCCGCCGACAGCTCGGCCTCGAGCGCCGCGACGTCCTCGAGCTTGTACCGGTCTGTTACCACCGCGTCGACGCGCTCGAGGAAGTGGTAGACGACCTCGACGTCCTCCGCGCCCGCGCGGAAGCAGGCCAGCGCGTAGACGAGCCGCTGGAGCCGGTAGTCGTGCGCGACGATCTCGTCCGGCTCGCCCTCCGCGAGCGAGTTCGTCTTGTAGTCGAGGACGAGGGCGTGCGAACCGTCCCGGTACAGGACGTCTATGCGCCCGTGGAGCAGGACGCCGTCGTGCTCGAACGCGAACGGCAGCTCGGCCGTCGCGCCCGGGAGCGACGCAATGCGTGCGGCGAGGTCGGACGAGCAGTAGGACTCGACGAAACCGCGGATCCGCTCGACCTCCTCGTCGGTCGCAGCGGGATAGCGGGCCCGGACGCGCTCGGGCAGGTCGTCCGGAACCGCGGGCGCCTGCAGGTCGACGTGCTCCAGGAGCGCGTGCACCGCGTCGCCGATCTCGGTCGCGGCGAGACCGCTGCTGCCGGGCACCGAGCCGGAAGCGTCGGCCGGCCGGAGCCCGACCACACGCTCGGCGAAGTAGCGGTACGAGCAGCGCTCGAAGAGCGAGAGCGCGCTGTACGAGAGGCGGCGCACGCGGTGGAGCGGCGGCGCCGGCACCTCCGCGAGCGGCGCGAGCTCGGGCGCCTCGGCAGCAGGGGCTCCGTTCTCGGCGAGCTCGAACAGCTCGAGCTGCTCCAGCACGGCCGGCAGCTCGAGCGGCTCCTCCGGCTCTGGCGCGTGGCGGTCGAGCCGCACGAGCACCCGGGTGCCGCCGCGCTCGAGCTCCGAGACCGCCTCCGCCGCGCCGAGCTCGTCGACCTCGAGCCGGTCGAGCACCCAGCCGATCGGCGTCCGCTCGTCGGGCCCGCGCTCGCCCACCGCGCCCGAGACGAGCAACCGGTCGATCGCGCGCGTCATCGCGACGTAGTAGAGCCGCCGCCGCTCGGCCTCCTCCGCGGCCTGCTCGGCCTCCTTCACCGCCTCGTAGTCCGCCGTCGTCAGCCGCTTGCCGGTGTCAGGGTCCGCGGGCCGGAAACCGAGCCGCCCGTCGGGGAGGCAGAGGATCTCGTCGGCGTCGGGCCGCGCGCGGTCGCGACCGGCATCCGCGACGACCACGACCTTGAACTCGAGCCCCTTGGCCGAGTGGATCGTGAGCAGCCGGATGACGTCCGTCCCCTCCTCCTCCGCCACGGCCTCCAGCTCCGACGCCCCGACCGCGTCCTGCTCGGCGACGAAGCGGACGAAGCCCTGCACGTCGGGACCGCGGAGCTCCTCGTAGGAGCGCGCGAGCCGCGCCAGCTTGCGCAGGTTCGCGTAGCGCCGCCGTCCGTCCCACTGCGCCAGCACCGCGAGGTCGTAGTCGTGCTCGGCCACGATCCGCTCGCACAGCCGCTCCAGCGACAGCGACGACGCCTGCGCCGCGAGGCGGTCGTAGCGCTGCCGGAACGCCTGGAACAACCGGCGGTCCCGCTCGGAGAGCCCCTCGGGCAGCTCCTTCTCGAGCCCGCAGTAGAGCGGGCGCCTCGGCGCGTTGCGCCGCAGCAGCACGAGCGCGTCGTTCGAGACGCCGACGAACGGCGACGCGAGCACGGCCAGCAGCGCCTCGTCGTCGTAGCGGTTGTGCAACAGCCGCAGATAGGCGAGCAGGTCGACCACCTGCTGCTGGTGGTAGTAGTCGCGCCCCGTGGCGCGGAAGGTCGGCAGCCCGAGCGCGCGCAGCTCCTCCTCGTACACGCGCGCGTCGGTCCCGGCCGCGAACAGGAGCACGATCTCGCCCGGCGTCGCCTCGCCCGCGTCGACGAGCTCTCGCACGCGCGCGGCGATGTGCCGGGCCTCGGCCTTGCGCCAGTGGACGCCGGTGTCCTCGTAGCTCTCCTTGTCGGTCACGAGCAGCTCGACCGCCGGCCCGAGCGCCGGGTTCGCGAACCGGCCCGCTGCGACTAGCGGCTGGAAGCTCTCGCCGAAGTCCGCCGCGAAGAGATGGTTGACCACGCCGAGCACCTCGGGCCGCGAGCGGTAGTTCTGGGTCAGCGCGAGCACGCCGCCGACCGCGTCGCGCCGCTCGCGGAAGACCTCGACGTCGGCGTGGCGGAAGCGGTAGATCGACTGGAACTCGTCGCCGACGAAGAAGATCTCGGCGTCGTCGTGGGCGAGGAGGTCGACGAGCTCGCACTGCAGGCGGTTGGTGTCCTGGAACTCGTCGACCATGATCGAGCGGAAGCGCCAGCTCTCGCGCTCGCGGATCTCCGCGTGGTCGCGCAGCAGCTCGCGCGCGAGGAGCTGCAGGTCCTCGAAGTCGAGGGCCGACTCGCGGTCCTTGGCCTCGCGGTAGGCGGCGTCGTAGGCGAGCAAGAGCTCCTGCAGCTGCTCGCGGTCGCGAGCGGCGAGCGCCTCCAGCGCGGCCGACTCGACCGCGCGCCTCGGCTCGTCGAGCTCGGGTGAGGCGAGGTCGGAGAGGTCGAGCAGCTCCTCGGGCGTGTGCGTCGAGTCGAGGTAACGGATTGCGCGCTCGTCCCCGGCGGCGCGCGCGTACCCGCGCAGCTCCTCGAGCCGCGCGGCGAGCTGCGGCTCCTCGCGGGGGTCGATGCGCAGCTCGAGGCCGGACGAGCGCAGCGTCTCGTGCACGCCGGTCAGCATCCGCCGCAGCCGCCGGCCGCCGTAGGAGGCCAGCAGCCGCAGCCGCGCCTCGTCGTCGCCGCAGAACTCCTCGAGCGCGGCGCGGAAGGCCTCGCCGCGGAGCACCCGGCCCTGGCTGTCGTCGAGCACACGGAAGCGCGGGTCGATCCCGGCCGCGAAGGGGTGCGCTTTCAGCAGGCGGTGGCAGAAGCCGTGGATGGTCGAGATCCAGGCGGCGTCCAGCTGTCGCTCGAGGTCGCGCCGCCCGAGCTCGTGCAGGCGCTTGCGGATCCGCCCCCGCAGCTCGCCGGCAGCGCGCTCGGTGTAGGTGATGACGAGCAGCGAGTCGACGTCGAGGCCACGCTCGCAGACGGCCTTGCAGAAGCGCTCCACGATGACCGTCGTCTTGCCGGTCCCCGCGCCCGCGGGCACGAACACGACGCCGCGCTCCTCGATCGCCCGCTGCTGCTCGACGTTCGGCGCCTGGGTATCGACCGCGCTCACGAGCGCCGCACCCGGCACACCGGCCAGAGGTCGCACCACTGCGGGCACGAGCCGCGCTTCGGGTCGTGCTGCACGTCGCCCTCGCGGATGCGCGAGACCATCGCCCGCGCATGGTCCTGCGCGCGCTCGATTCCGGCCCAGAACGCGTCCTCGTCCACGTAGTCGTTGCGCTGGAAGCCCGGCAGCGCGTCCTCGCGAGCCTCCGCCCGCAGGACCCCGCGCGCCTGCCCTTCGCCCGCGAGCGCGCGGTAGACCCCGCCGAGCGGCTCGACGCCGACGAGGTCGCGTAGGACAAGCATGTAGAGCGGGATCTGCAGATGCAGCTCGCGCTCGATCTCCGCGGCGGTGTGGGCGCTGCGGCCCGACTTGTAGTCGACGACGAGCCCGCGCGCGCCGAACGGGTCGCGGTCGATCCGGTCGACCTTGCCGGAGACCGTGAAGCCGCCCAGGTCGAGCCCGCGCTGCAGCTCGGGCGCGGAGCGCTCGGAGCCGAACGAGACCTCGAAGCGGTTCGGGACGAGCGGGCTCGGCGACTCTGCCTCCCGCCGCACGAGCTTCTCGAGGTCGCGCGTGAGGCTGTGCTCGAGCTCGCGCCGCTCGAGCTCGGGGACGTCGATGCGAACGTGCGCCTGCAGCGCGTCGCGCAGGCACTCGCGGAGAAACTCCAGCGACGCCTCGAGGTTCTCCGGCCGCGGACGCTCGTCACCGGTGCGCTTCGGCAGGCCCTTGAAGAACGTGAACAGCGCCTGGTGCGCGACGGTGCCGCGCAGGCGCGCGTCGACCTCGGCGTCGATGCTCCTCGGCTGCAGCAGCCGCTCGACGAACCACATCGAGGAGCAGTCGGCGAAGCGCTCGAGGTCGGTCACGGAGAACGACGCCTTTCGGCGCAGCTCCTCGAGCACGGCCGGGTGCGCCAGGCGAGTCGGGCGCTTGAACGCCCCGAGCGCGCGGTCGAGCCGCCGCTCCCAGCCGTTGGCGCGCGCGAGCGAGGTCGCCGTCTCGGGCTCGGCGTGGGCCAGCGACGAGAGCGCGCGCAGGCGCTCCCGCTCGCTCGGCGCAGCCTCGAGCGGCCACGTCAGCGCGGCCAGCGGCCGGCGGCGCGTCCAGCGCTCCACCTCGTCGTCGGCGAACAGCGCCCGCGCCTCGTCCCAGAACGGGCTCGCCTCGCGCGGCGCGCCCTCGTCGCTCGCGGCCTCGCGGACGAGGTAGAGCCGCCGCGTCGGCCGGGTGCACGCGGTGTAGAACAGGTAGCGGTCGCGCGCCACCGGGTCGGTGCGCAGCAGGCGCCCGCTGCGCGAGGTGCGCTCGAGCTCGGCCTTCCGTTCCTCGTCGAGGAACGGCGAGCCCTGCGAGCGGCGCGGCAGGCGGCCCTCCTCGAGCCCGACGACGAACACCACCTCGAACCGGCGCGTGCGCGCGCGCAAGAGGTCGAGCACGGCGACGCGCCCCTCCTCGCCGCCGCCGCCCAGGCGGACGGGCGCGTCGGCCAGCAGGGCGACGACCTCCTCCCGGCTCGCCTCGCCGCCGAGGTCGCGCCAGCCCTGCAGCTCCTTGACGAGCTTCGCCGCGGCCTCGTGGGCGCGCAGGTCGACGCGCCCGGCTTCGTGCAGCGGCGGCGCCTCGAGCCCGTGGGCCGCGCGCGCCATCGCGCGGGCGAGGTCATGGACGGCTGCGAGCGGGTCATCGGCGCCGCGGACGCCGTCGACGTGCGGCAGCGGCCCGCCGCGCAGCTTCTGCACCTCCTCCTCGAC
>DASSQK010000245.1:0-8314 GCA_035702555.1 Gaiellaceae bacterium
CGGCACGATCAGCCAGATCGGGCCGATCTGCCCCGGGCTTGCGACCTGGCCGTCTCCCGCCGAGCCGGGCGAGAAGTCGCGGACGGAGCGCACCTTCGTCTTGCCCTTGCCGAGCGGCGCGAGCGTCGCGACGGGCATGAAGGAGTCGACGAGCCAGCGGCCGCCGCGGACCGGGCGCAGGTAGATGTGGAAGATGATCGGCCCTTGCTTGGAGCCCGCGCGCGGAATCAGCTCGAGCTCGAGACCGACCTCGGCCTTCGTCACGTAGAGGACGTTCCACGGGTGCGTCGTCCCGCGGGCGGGGAACGGGTAGACGGGCAGGTCGCCGCCCCTGGCCCACTGCCCGCGGCTGATCCCCGGCCGCATCTCCGGCGCGACCACGTCGAAGGCGGCGGCCGGCTTCGCGCGGGTGACGGCGTGGTTGACGAAGGTGTCGATCGAGCGCGTGATCGCGGCCCGGTCGGCCGGGCTGAGCCGCGGCGCGGCGGCCGCCGGCGCGGCCGCGGCGAGCGCCAGTGCGGCAACCGCAGCGAGGGCGAGCTTCATGTGCGAACGGTAGCCGCAGGCGTCAGCCGCGGTGACGCGGGTTGCCGATCACGCTGATCGGGAGCGGCGAACGAGGGGCCGGAGCACGCCGTCGAGCTCGGCGGTGACCTGCGCACAGACCTCGACCGCCGCCTCGACGAACCCGGCCGCCGCGGGCGAGCGGTAGCGGTCGCGGTGCCAGAAGAGCGAGATCAGGCGCGGCTGCACCGGCATCTCGTCGGCCAGCTCGACGATCGTGGTGCTCGCATCGGCGGCGTCCACGGCGAGGCGCGGGATGAGCGCGCTCCCGACACCGGCGCCGACGAGCGCCTGCACGGTGCCGATGATGTCCGAGCGGAAGACGAAGTTCGGCTCGACGCCCTGGGCGCGCAGCGCGGCCTCGACCCGCGGGAGGACGCGGCACGTGACGTGGCCGATCAGCGGCAGCTCGGCGACGTCCTCGAGCCCGACGGGTCCGTTGCCGGCGAGCGGCGAGTCTGTGGGCACGAGCAGGATGTACGGGTCGACGAGCACCTGCGTGTGGTCGAACGGCCCGGGGCGGAGCGGCATGTCGGCGAAGCTGAGGTCGAGCTCGCCCCGCTCGACGAGCTCGAACAGCGCGGCGTCGGTGGGCGCCTCCCGTGGCAGAACGCGGACGTCGGGCCAGTCCCGCGCGTAGAGGGGCAGCAGGCGTGGGATCACGCGGGCGCCGACGCTCTGGTAGATGCCGAGCCGTAGCGAGCCGGCCGCGCCGCCGGCGAGCGCGTCGAGGTCGGCCTCGGCCGCCTTGATCCGCGCGACGATCGCCTTGGCGTGCCCGAGCAGCACCTCGCCGGCGTCCGTCAGCTCGACGCGGCCCGCGCCGCGCGAGCGCTCGACGAGACGCTGGCCGACGATCCGCTCGAGGGCCGCGATCTGCTCGCTGATCGCCGACTGGACGTAGCCGAGCCGAGCCGCCGCGCGGCGGAACGAGCCCTCCTCCGCGACTGCTTCCAGCGCCGCGAGATGGCGCACCTCGATCCCGGAGACATGATCGCTGGCCACGGTCATCCGGAGCCTAGCCGATCGTTCTACGCGATCAAGAGCCCGCGCCGATCACGGCGAGCACCTCGTCCCGCTTGCGCTCCATCAGCTCGCGGCTGCGTGCCTCGAGGTTCAGCCGCAGGAGCGGCTCCGTGTTCGACGGCCGCACGTTCATGTGCCAGTCGTCGGCGTCGACCGAGACGCCGTCGAGGTGGCTCACGCGCCCCTCGGAACCGAAGCGCTCCTCGACCTCGCGCAGCTTCTCGGCCACGTCGGGAACGGGCGTGTTCAGCTCGCCGGTGATGAAGTAGCGGTCGCGGAACGGCTGCAGGATCTCGGAGAGCTTCCGCCGCTCGCGCGAGACCCGCTCGAGCATGAGCAGGAACGGAACCACCCCGGAGTCGGCCTGCGAGAAGTCGCGGAAGTAGTAGTGGCCGGAGACCTCGCCGCCGAAGGCCGCGCCGTCCTCGCGCATGCGCCCCTTGATGAAGGCGTGGCCAACGCGGTTGACGAGGGGAACGCCGCCGGCGCGCTCGATCGCCTCGGGCACGGCCCAGCTCGCGCGGACGTCGTAGATCACCTTCGCGCCGGGCTCCTTCTCCAGCACCGCCTGCGCGAAGAGGGCGGTCGCGAAGTCGCCGGGGACGAACTCGCCGCCGTCGTCGACGAAGAAGCAGCGGTCGGCGTCGCCGTCGAACGCGACCCCGAAGTCGGCGCCCTCGTCGAGCGTCCTGCGGATGATGAACTCGCGGTTCTCGGGCAGGAGCGGGTTCGGCTCGTGGTTCGGGAACGTGCCGTCGGGCTCGAAGAAGCAGCGCACGACCTCGAGCTGCGGCAGGTGCTCGAGCACCGGCGGCAGCATCACGCCGCCCATGCCGTTGGCCGCGTCGATCACCACCTTCAACGGTGCGATCGCGGACACGTCCACGAACGACAGCACCCGTTCGACGTACGCCGGCCAGATGTCGTGCTGCTCGACCCGTCCCGGGGACTGTCCCTGTGTCTGTCCCTGTGTCTGTCCCCGGGGGTCGGCGGTTTCGGCCCTGGCCCGGTCGCGGATCTCCAGCAGGCCGGACTCGCCGCCGACCGGCAGCGCGCCCGCGCGGACGATCTTCATGCCGGTGTACTCCTTCGGGTTGTGCGACGCGGTGACGGCGATGCCGCCGTCGAGGCCGAGCTCGCCGACGGCGAAGTAGACCATCTCGGTGCCGACGAGCCCGAGCTCGAGCACCTCCGCGCCGGCCTCGACCGCGCCCGCGATCACGGCCTCCGTCATCGACGGCGAGGAGACGCGCATGTCGTGCCCGACGGCGATCCGCTTCGGCTCGAAGACGTCGACGAAGGCGCGCCCGATGGCGCGAGCGCCCTCCTCGTCCAGCTCGGACTGGTAGATCCCGCGGACGTCGTACGCCTTGAAGACCTTCGGGTCGAGCACGGCTCGATGCTATGCGAGCCGGCGCGAATCGCGGAAGCCGGGCAGGCCCTTGATCGTTTCTACACTTGAGGCATGGAACGCAAGCTCGCGACGGTCCTGTTCGTGGATCTCGTCGATTCCACCGGTCTGGTGACCGGTGCGGATCCGGAGGTCGTGCGCCGCCGTGTCCAGACGTATTTCGAGCGCGTCTCGCGCTGCGTGACCGCGCACGGCGGCATCGTCGAGAAGTTCGCCGGCGACGCCGTGATGGCCGCGTTCGGGATCCCGCAGGCGCACGAGGACGACGCCGAGCGCGCGGTGCGCGCGGGCCTCTCGATCCTCGAGGCCGTCCACGGCCTGGGGCTCGAGGCGCGGATCGGCATCGAGTCCGGCGAGGTGGTGGCCGACGACTCCGACTCCACCTTCGCGACCGGCGAGGCCGTCACCGTCGCCGCGCGGCTCGAGCAGTCGGCCGAGCCCGGCCAGCTCCTGATCGGCCCCGGCGCGCACCGGCTCACTCTCGGGCGCGTCGAGGTCGACGACGTCGGCCCGGTGGAGCTGAAGGGCCTGGGCGACCGGGTCTGGACGTGGGCCGTGCTCGGCGCGAGCGCCGCGCCCGAGCGCCCGCAGAGCCAGCAGGCGCCGCTGATCGGCCGCGACGCCGAGCTCGACCTGCTGCAGAACACCTTTGACCGGGCGCTGCGCGATCGCCGCGCTCACCTGTTCACGATCTACGGCGAGCCGGGCGTCGGTAAGAGCCGACTCTCACACGAGTTCAGCCAGGCCCTCGAGGGCTCGACCGTCCTCGCCGGCCGCAGCCTCCCCTACGGCGAGGGCGTCACGTACTGGCCGCTCGCCGAGATGGTCAAGTGCGCGGCCGGGATCGTCGACGACGACCCGCTCGACGTCGCGATCGACAAGCTGCGCGAGTTCTGCGAGGACGAGGTCGTGGCCGACCTGCTCGGCCTCGCCTCGGGCGTGCTCGAGGCGGTGCAGGCCGAGCGCAGCCAGCAGGAGATCGCGTGGGCCGCGCGCGAGTGGGCGCAGCGGCTCGCGCAGGAACAGCCGCTCGTGCTCGTCTTCGAGGACATCCACTGGGCCGAGGAGCCGCTGCTCGAGCTGATCGAGCACCTCGTCACGTGGGTGCGCGAGGCGCCCCTGCTCGTGATCACGCTCGCCCGGCCGGAGCTGCTCGACATCCGCCCGGGCTGGGGCGGCGGGCGCGTTCGCGCGACCTCGATCGAGCTCGAGCCGCTCGGGGAGGCCGAGAGCGAGGAGCTCGTGGACGCGCTCATCACGGACGGGGAGCTCGGCGAGCACGAGCGCCGGCTGCTGCTCGCGAAGACCGAGGGCAACCCGCTCTACCTCGAGGAGACGGTGCGGATGTTGTCCGAGGAGGAGTCGGGCGACATCGGCCGCATCCCCGACACGCTGCAGGCACTGATCGCGGCTCGCATCGACCGGCTCGCACCGGATGCGAAGGCGCTGCTGCAGCGCGCGGCGGTGATCGGGCGGATCTTCTGGGAGGGCGCGCTGGCGCGGCTCTCGCCGGAGCTCGAGTCGCTCGACGACGCGCTGGAGGACCTGCGGCTGCGCGAGTTCGTGCTCGACGAGGAGCGCTCCTCGATCCGCGGCGAGCGGGCCTACAAGTTCAAGCACGTGCTGATCCGCGAGGTCGCCTACGGCGGGCTGTCCAAGTCGGCGCGGGCCGAGCACCACCGCCGCTTCGCCGAGTGGCTGAAGGAGCGGGCGGGGGAGGAGCTGCTCGAGATCCGGGCGTTCCACCTCGACCGCGCGACCGCGCTCCTCACCGAGCTCGACGGCTCCGCGCCGGTCGAGCTGCAGCGCGAGGCGGCCGAGGCGCTGACGGAGGCAGGCTTGCGGGCGTTCGCCCGCGAGGCGAACCGGACGGCGCGCCAGCACCTCGTGCGCTCGGTCGAGCTCGAGCCGACGACGCGGCGGCGCTACCTCGCCGCCCGTGCTGCCGACCGGCTCAGCGACCTGCCCGCGGTCTCGCGCGAGATGGAGGAGGTGCTCGCCGCCGCGATCCAGGAGGGCGACCGCTGGACGCAGGGCCGCGCGCTCGTCACGCTCGCCGAGGCCGCCGTGATGCGCGAGGGCGACGTCCGCGCCGCCGAGGAGATGGTCGACAACGCGCTGGAGGTGCTGGAGCCCGACGACCACTCCGGCCGCTACCGCGCGCTGCGGGCGCACGCCACGATCGCCTGGATGCGCGGCGACCTCGCCAAGGAGGAGCAGGTGATGCTCGAGGCGCTCGAGCTCGCACGGGCGTCCGGGCACAAGGGCTTCGAGAGCGAGGCGGCGGACGAGCTCGCGAGCGTCTACCTCGCGCGGCTCGAGCTGGACCGCGCCCAGCCGCTGATCGAGCAGGCGCTCCTGCTCGCCGAGGAGAGCGGCAGCGCCGTCTCGCGCGGGCGGGCGCTCCGCTTCGCCGGCCAGCTGCATCTCTACCGGCGCGAGCTCGACGACGCCGAGGCCGCCCTCGAGGCCGCGCGCGAGCACCTCGCCGAGGCCGGCGCGGCCTGGATGCTCGGCCGCACGCTCAACTTCGCCGCCTGGACGGCGCGCCACAAGGGCGAGGACGCCCGCGCCGAACGGCTCTTCCGCGAGTCGATCCGGATCCTCGCCCCGCTCGAGGACCGCGCCACGCTCTGCGAGACGCAGCGCTCGCTCGCGGAGCTCCTGCTCTCGCAGGGGCGCATCGACGAGGCGGAGCGGTTCGCGCTCGCCGCGCGCGAGACCGTCGGCCCGCACGACGTGACGTCGCTGTCCACGACGACGATGTCGCTCGGCCTCGTGCGGGCGGCGCAGGGCCGCGACGAGGAGGCCGAGGAGCTACTCCGCGAGGCGTACGAGACGATCGCCGGAACCGAGCACCGCAAGCACCAGTGCGACCTCCTGCAGGCGCTCGTTCAGTTCCTGCGCGACCGGGGCCGCGACGGCGAGGCCGACGAGCTCGAGGCCCGCCGCGAGGGCGTCCTGGCCGAGGCCGCCAGCACCGCCTGAATCGCGTGGTGCGACTCGAGGTCGGGCGACTCCGAGATCACGGTCGCCGGGCGGCGGAACTTCCGTAGCGCCTGCTTCAGGGGGTCGGCGCGCAGCGTCCCCTCGCCGTAGGGCAGGTGCTTGGTCTCGTTGCGGTTCGCGTACGCGATGTCGGAGAAGTGGATGTGAAACGGCGCGCCCGGCTCGATCACCTCGTCGGCGGCCTCGAGGGCCGCCGCGAACGGCTCGACGTCCGTGAACGCGCCGTCGCTCGTCGCGTGCATGTGCGCGAAGTCGAGCACGGGTCGGACCCAGCCGCAGCGGCGGGAGATCTCGATCACGTCGTCGAGGCTGCCGATCTCGCGGACGCGCCCCATCACCTCGACGCCGAACGGCACCGCGCGGTCCTTGCCCTCCAGCCGCTCGCGCAGCTCGCCGAGCTGCTCGCAGATCGAGTCGAGCGCCTCCTCGCGCGTCCGCTCGAGCAGGAACCCGGGGTGGAAGACGACGAGCTCGGCGCCGGCGGCCTTGGCGATCCCGGCCGAATGGTCGAGCATGCCGGTCGCCATGTTCAGCTTCTTGCCGCGCTCCGCGTGGCCCATGAACCCCGCGATCGGCGCGTGCACCGAGAGCACGATCTTGGCCTGCTTCGCGAGCCTGCCGAACTCGGCCGCCCAGTCGTAGTCCATCCAGAACTTGCCCTCGAAGTCGATCTCGCAGGCGTCGAAGCCAAGCTCCTGTAGGAGCGCGGTCGCGGCCTCCGGGCTCTCGCGCGAGGGCACCCGCGCCGGGCCGAAACGGACGTTTCCCATTCGCGGATCGTATGCCGTCCGATGCCCTGGCTACGTTCCGCGCATGGCCAAGCGCCCTTCACGCATCGATCTGCTCGAGCTCGACATCGACCTCCGCCTCGCCGACCTCTGGCGGGAGGCGGCCGACATCGGCGAATGGAATCTCGAGGTGGTCGCGGCCTTCATGCGCGCGGCCTACGGCAAGGGGTACTGCGACGCGCTGACCGAGGACATCCCCGGAAGCCTGTGCCAGGAGCACGGCTACCGGATCCCGGCGCGCCGCGGCGAGCCCGCCGCCGAGCCCTCGTAGGTCTCCGCCGGGCCCGGCCGACCGCCCGTACAATCACGGTGTGGCGAAGAACCCGCGTTCGGCTCGCCTCGTCATCGCGCTCTCGGTGGCCGCGGTGCTCGCGGTCTTCCTGCTCTACGTCTCGATCGCCGGCGGGCGCACCGCCCAGCTGAAGCCGAGCGAGCTCGCGGGACACAAGGGCAAGGTCTCGCTCGTGGGCAGGGTGGTCGGGCCCGTGCACGGCGCCGGGTACGCCCGGAACGGCCTCCGGTTCACGGTTCGCGACGTCAAGGGGACGACGACGGTGCCGGTGGTCTACCGCGGCAGCGTCCCCGACCAGTTCAAGACCGGCCGGGACATCGTGGTCGGCGGCCGCTACGCGCACGGCGTCTTCGTCGCGGAGAAGGATTCGCTCGTGACGAAGTGCCCCTCGAAGTACTCGCCGAAGAAGACCTGATGTGGCTCGCGCTCGGCGCGCTGCTCGCGGTCCTGTGCGTCCTGTTCGTGGCGCGGCCCTTCCTGCGTGACCCGCGGCCGGCCGACGACGCCCTCGGCGTCCCGGGCGGCGAGGAGCAGCGGCGCATCGAGCTCGCCGAGGAACGGGACCGCGCGCTGGGCGCGTTGAAGGAGCTCGAGTTCGACCACCGCACGGGGAAGATCTCCGACGAGGACTACCGCTCGCAGGTCGGTCCGCTGCGCCGCCGCGCGGCCGAGGCGCTGCGGGCGCTCGACCCGCTGCCGCGAGAGGAGAAGGTGCGGGCGGGTGGCTAGCTGCGCGAACTGCGGCGCGAAGCTTCCGAAGCGCAGCCGGTTCTGCCCCGAGTGCGGCACCCGAGTCGAGGCGGGCCCGGCGGAGACCCTGGTGCAGGAGGCTGAGGCCCCGCCGGAGGAGACGCGCTACTTCGGCGTCATCCGCCCCGGGCGGGCGCTGGACCCGGTCAATGCGCTCTGGCGAGCCGTGCGAGACACGACCGGGTACGCGGTCGAGTCCGTGACCGTTCATTCCACTGCGCGCACGGCTCTCTTCCGCCAGCGTCGCGAGCTGGCGGCGCTGCTGGCGCAGCGAGCGGAAAGTGCCCGCATTTTGGGAGAAAACGTGTACGCTGGCGACCCCGAGGGGACAGAGTCCGCCCGCGCCAGGATGGAGGAGCTGGACGGGCTGATCCGCGCGAAGGAGGACGAGATGCACAGCACAGCCGCCGACGCCGTTGAGCGGATCCAGCGCGCTCAGCTCCAGGTGCAGCCGACGCAGATCGAGACGCCGAC
>DASSQK010000246.1:0-3105 GCA_035702555.1 Gaiellaceae bacterium
GCTGCGCCCGGAGCGAGGCGAGGTAGCCGGCCCGCTGCGAGCGGGCCTCCCCGAGCACGAGCATCGACTGCCTCGCCTGATCGGAGAGCGCCTCGAGGTCGTGCTCCTTCGCCGCCAGCTTCCGGGTCAGCGTCGTCGCGATGTGCTTTGCCCGCTGCGTCTGCCCGATCACCGCGCGGTCCTGGTCGGCGATGCGGTTCATCGACTCGAGGTTTCCGAGCGCGTCGGCGACCGAGGTCGCGCCGAGGACGATCGCGAGCGGGTCGGAGTCCCCCTGCTCGTAGAGCAGCGTCAGTCGTTGCGCGAGCGAGCGCTCGGCGCGCGACAGCGTCCGCCGGGCCACACGGAGCTGTGTCCGCGCGGCCGCGAGGTCGGCCTTGACGGCCGCGGTGCGCACGCGCAGGTAGACGAGGCGGGCCTGCTCGCGCGCCAGCTGCGAGTCCAGCGAGTAGAGCTGGAGGACGGCGCTGCGCGAGCGCGCCGCGAGGTCCTGGTTCTGCTGCGCGAGCTCCGACGCGCGCCCGCGAAGCGCCGGCGCGGAATCCGCGGAAACGCCTTGAGGAACGAGCGCGACGAGTGCCAGCAGGGCGGCGAGCACCGTCGGCCAATACCACAGCGTGCGTATCACCCCCGGCACGACGCGGCACCGTAACACACGCCCTTGTGACGACCGTCACCCGGTCGGGGAATTGGCCCATCCGGGTCAGCGATGCGGTTTGCGGTCGTCCGATCGGGTTGCTAGGGTGCCGCACTTGTGACGAACCGGCCCCTCTCACGAGGGCGCCTGTCGAGCCCCCCAACCCCCTCCAGCTCGACTAGACGTAAGGCGCCGGCACTAGTCATCGCGCTGGCTTTGACTTGTGCGTTAACCGCTGCATCCGCGACCGCGGATCCAGGCACGATCGCCTCCAAACAGGCCGAGGCGCAGAGCGTGCTGGGCCAGATCCAGCAGCTCGACTCGAGCCTCGAGCGCGCCGTCGAGGCGTACAACCTCGCCACCGTCAAGCTGAACCGCATCAAGCACGACCTCTCGCAGAACACCGTCGCGCTCAGCAGCGCCAGGAAGAGCCTCAAGCGCGCGCAGGGCCAGCTGGTCAACCGCGCCGTCGACATGTACACCTCCGGTGACCAGAACGCAGGGCTCGCGGTGCTGCTGGGTGCATCGAACCTCGACGACATGCTCGGCCGCATCGACGCGTCCGAGCGGGTCTCGCAGCAGGACACGCTGGTGCTTCGCCAGGTATCGCACCTCCGCCGCGAGGTGCAGCACCGGCAGCGGTTCCTCCAGCACGCGCACGCCGAGCAGATCCAGGTCGTCGCGGAGCGCAACGCCGCCCGCGCCTCGATCGAGAGCCAGCTCGGGCAGCGGCGCTCCCTGCTCAGCTCGATCCAGGGAGAGATCGTGCATCTGAAGGCGGTCGAGGCCGCTCGGCAGGCCGAGCTCCAGCGAGAAGCCGAGGCGCGGCTGGCTCAGCAGCAGTCACAGCAGCGCCAGGCCACGCTGGCTCCGACCGTTCCCGTGACCGCTCCGCAGGCTCCATCGCCCACCGCTCCCGCACCGCCGCCCACGCACGGAGGCGTCGTCGGAATCGCCATGCACTACCTCGGCACGCCGTACGTCTGGGGCGGCGCCTCGCCGTCGGGCTTCGACTGTTCCGGCTTCGTGATGTACGTCTTCGCGCAGGTCGGCGTCTCGCTCCCGCACAGCTCCTACGCGCAGTACGGCTACGGCTCCGCGGTCTCTCGCGGCGACCTGCAGCCGGGCGACCTCGTCTTCTTCGACGGGCTCGGCCACGTCGGGATCTACATCGGCGGCGGCAGCTTCATCCACTCGCCGCACACCGGCGACGTGGTGAAGATCTCGAGCCTGAGCGGCTGGTACGCGTCGACGTTCGTCGGCGCCCGTCGCCTCTAGCGACTAGCGCTCGTAGAGCGCGGCGATCTCGGCCGCGAAGTGCTCCTCGACCACGCGCCGCTTGAGCTTCAGCGTCGGCGTCACCTCGCCCTCCTCGGCGCTGAAATCGCGCGGGAGGACACGGAAGCGCTTGATCTGCTCGAAGCGCGAGCAGTCGGAGTTGACGCCGTCGACGATCGCCTGGACGCGCTCCTCGAGCTGCTCGGGCAGGAGCCCGTCCGCGACGGTCGGATCGACCGTGATCAGCGCCGAGACGTAGGGGCGCCGGTCGCCGAGCACGAGCGCCTGCGAGACGAGCGGCGCCGTCTTGAGCGCGTTCTCGAGGTTCGCGGGAGCGACGTTCTTGCCGCCGGCGGTGATCAGGATGTCCTTCTTCCGGTCGGTGATGTGGATGAAGCCGTCCTCGTCGATCGAGCCGACGTCGCCGGTGCGCAGCCAGCCGTCGTCGCCGAGCACGTCGCGCGTGGCCTCCTCGTCCTTGTAGTAGCCCGCGAAGACCGTCTCGCTGCGGACGAGGATCTCGCCGTCCTCGGCGACCCGCACGTCGAAGCCCGGCAGCGCGGGGCCGACGGTGCCGAAGCGGAAGCGGCCGGGCCGGTTGACGGCAGCCGCGGTCGTGCACTCGGTCAGGCCCCAGCCCTCGACGATCAGGATGTCGATCGAGTGGAAGAACTCCGCGATCTCCTTCGCGAGCGGCGCGCCGCCGGAGACGCCGAGGCGTAGCCGTCCGCCCATCCGCTCCTTGATCTTCGAGTAGACGAGCCGGTCGGCCAGGCGGTGCTTCCGCGCGAGGCCCGGCGGTACCGGCTCGCCGCGCTGGCGCAGCTCGCTGACCTCGCGGCCGACGCGCAGCGCCCAGTCCAGCAACCGCTTGCGCGGCCCGCGCACCTGCTCGAACTGCGCGAGGACGGCGGTGTGCACCTTCTCGTAGAGCCGCGGCACGCTCGGCAGCAGCGTCGGCCGCACGGCCGGCATGGCCTCGGCGACGCGCAGCGGGTCGGAGACGAAGGCGGTCGTGTAGCCGATGTGCGCGCCGAGGAGGTGCATCAGGCGCCCGAAGTTGTGCGCCAACGGGAGGTAGAGCAGCATGGTGTCGTCGGCGATGGCGAACTCCGGCACGCGGTCGACGCACGCGGCCATCTCGTAGTAGTTGCGGTGGCGGATCATGCAGGCCTTCGGCGGCCCGGTCG